>JALYJY010000068.1:0-2416 GCA_030775045.1 Pseudomonadota bacterium
CTGCAACACTGGCCACAGGCCCGGGTAGACATGCTGGATGTGGACACACTGGCCCTGCTGGCCGCCGCGGAAAACGTTCCACAGGCGCACCCCGTGACTGGCTCAGACCTGCAGGCTGTGGGCCAGCAGCGCTATGACATGATCATCAGCAACCCGCCCATCCACAATGGCAACCGGGAAGATCATACGGTTCTGAAAAATCTGATCGCCGATACCCCGGATCACCTGGAAAAAGGCGGCCGGCTGGTTCTGGTCGTCCAGTCCCGCCTGCCAGCCGGAGAATGGATGAAACCACACCTGGACCAGGTTGAGTGCCTTGCCACCACCACCCGCTTTCGCGTCTGGCAGGGATTACGGACATAAAAAAAGCCCCCGCACACAGGCGGGGGCTGTCGGAGTTATCAGAAGTGAGCAGACAATCAGAATTCAGGCGTAACCCAGCGGAGATCAAAAGCTCCGGCAAACCTCCGCTCGGGAAGACCGAAGTCCGGTGCAGGGTCGTCCCCGATCCTGCTGATGCTTCCTGCTTCACCGCTGACAGTCATCCAGAGAGTGCCCAGCTGCGACTTCAGGAGCGGCGCTGAAGCAGCAAGTTCCAGACCGGTGACCTGTTCTGTCAAGGCGTCATTGTCTCCCTGCGCAAATACCCGAATTCCGGCTGTAATATCCCGAGCCTGAGAAAGAACCCAATCGAAACCCGCCAAGCCCTGGAGATGCCTTCCACCTGCATCATTCCAGACGTATGACCCACCACCAACAGCAAGCAGCAGAATCCTTCCGGGCTTTATTATCTCTCCGGTTATTGCGTCTCTCTCTGCAGGTCCCCTTAACACAGGATATCTTGCTGTACCATCCGCAGAACAATACCCCTCTCCAGCTGTGGATCCACAACCCCCTCCAAGTATTCCATACTGTGTGTTCCCATCATTCAGCTCGAGATAGGGCTGCATAAATGCATATTGCGGAGCTCCGGTATCCGACAGGTTTGCCACAGCACCATTCACACCCATGCGAAACCATGGGCCCACATTGAACCAGCTGTTGGCTGAAGCTCCTGTTACAAAAAACATGGCTGTTCCAGCCCTGCCAGGACCATCATCCTGGGAAAGGTTGAAAGACGCACCGGGTAACTTCAGCTCATCAATCCCGGAGAATGCCGAGGCTGCCCGGGGCAGGAATGCCTCGGTACGTCCAACTGTGAGGGAACCTGCAACAACCCGGCTTGGATCACTGGAAAAGGTTACCTTCAGGTTGCCCACCATCGGCTTGCCAGCAGAAAGTTCGCCTTCCGCATAATTTAACTGGCCCCACACACTTGCTTCAACTGTTGCGCTGAAAGTGTCGCAGTTTATTGCAGCGGAGGATCCTTCCAGAAATCCCGCAGGACCGGTCTTAGTAGCTATATTGGCAACCGCATAGCGGGCACCCATATTGGCTATGCAGGTTATATTGCTTTTTCCTTCTGTACCGGCGGCATTGGTCACAGTGTCATCGGCCACGGCTTCCGCGGAAACAAGGGCCAGAACAGCAGCACCGGCTTTTACAACTGAACCTGACATTTCGATCCTCCAGGGGGTTTTCATTGATACTGCGGTGATTTGATCATGTTCTGATGAAAGTAAAACAGAAATCTGTATCTGCTCATGGAGCGGCAGGCGTTGCAGCTGTTGCAGAAGCTGCAGGCGCATCACCGAATGTCCAGCGCAGACCCACAACTCCGCCCACAATCATCACGCCATCATGGCGGCCGCCGCTGAACCAGCGGGAAGCCGTCAGGGCTGCCGTTCCGGAAAATGTTCCCGAATCCTCTGTGCGGGCCACAATGAAGGACACTCCGATCCTGGATCCGGTTTCTGTCCTTTCCACGGATCCGGCCCCGTGCCGGGTTGCAGACTGCTCGCCTTCCGCCAGCGGAATATGGCGCCGGACAGAGCCTTCCAGATGGCAGGACAGATCTTCCGAAAAATCTCCTTCAACCCGCGCCCCGATGTACAGGACATCCTGCCTGTCATCACGAACCCAGGACGCTCCCGCATCAATGTGTCCAAGATCCAGAAAGCCATCTGCGCCGTGGAAGCGGCTTCCCCGGGCTGTCCCCAGGGATGCGCTCACGCCTGCGTCCGGCTTTTCCGGGTTTCCGAGCAGAGCATAGAGGCGACCAAGTCCCAGGAAACCGTTCAGGGCCTGCGCCCTTCCGATTTCCAGGAACGTGGGCACCGCCGCAGCGCCAGTGACGCCAACAACAAGGCCTCCCGTATCATGACTGGCATCAGCCTGTCCGCCCAGGGTGGCTGTATGGATGGTATCGGGGAGCAGCAGGGAGTCCTCTGCCAGTCCGGGGCCCACAAAGGGCAGCCGGATTACGCCTGTTCCGCCAGGGCGTCTCATCCCCAGGGGCTCCAGGACAGTGCGCAGG
>JALYJY010000068.1:2426-9701 GCA_030775045.1 Pseudomonadota bacterium
CTGCTGGTCCCTGCAAGCGTTGCGGACCAGGTCAGGTTCACGCCACCCGCACGGACAGCACCGATTCCGGCGTTTTCAGGACCGTGGCCTGCCTGGACCAGAAAATCTGTCCTGAAGACAAGGCCGTCAAAAAATACCGGGCACTTCAGCCCCGCAACAGGGCTGCTCACAGTCCCCCTGTTGCCCTGCAGGGTATATTCCAGGGTGATATGGCCCGAGCATCCGGTTTCTTCCGGGCTTTCCTGATTTTCACCGTCCTGGGCCCGCGCCTGTGCCCCCAGAAGGGCCCCTGCAGCAAGAAGAAATGCACCTGCTTTTCCGGAAATGGTCATGCCTGCTCTCCCCATATCTGCATCCAGGGAGCATTTCATCACGTTCTGATGAAAGGAAAACGGATTTGTGCAAACAGCTTTCACCTTTTGGGTCATCAATCCCATTGTTGTCATCCCGAGCGGAAGGCCACATTGTGGCCTGAAGTCGAGGGATCTCAACAGCAGAAGAAAGATTCCTCCACTCGGCTCCGCCTCGGTCGGAATGACAAAATGGGGCTGTCATCCCCGCTTTATGCGGGGATCCGGACCCCCGCACGGGGGCGGGGGTGACGAAAGGGTGTGGCTGATGATTGCCAGAAGATCCTCCAGCGTCGGCCTTTCTGCGGCCCGGACAGCCTTCCAGGACAGCCCGTCCAGGGCAGCGGCAACAGCAGGGCTGAGGCACAAAGCTTCTGCGCTGGCACAGTATTCCGCAATCCCGTCCCGGATCGCGCAATCCACAAAGGCCTGCGCCGTGCGGACAGACATGAACAGGGCACACCCGATCTGTCCCTGCCGGAAAGCGTCCACCGTTTCCGGCAACAGGTGCTGCACCGGCACAGCTTCATACAGGGTGGCCTTCCTGACCACAAAGCCATCGGGGGCCAGCATGGCCGCCAGATCACCGGCCGTGTGGACGCCTGCGGCATGCAGCAGGTCCCCCGCGTCCGGCCTGCAGGATGTCCGGATCAGGACCGCCAGGGCTTGCACATCCCCTTGCGCGCTGTACACTTCCACAAACCCGGCCCGGGTTGCCTCAGCCGCTGTGGCATCGCCAGTACCATAAAGGGGCAAAGAGCGGGGAAAGTCCTGCAATCGTGCCAGCGCACGAACGCCGTTGGCGCTGGTGACCACCACCGCCTGCACACCACGGACATCAATCAAAGGATCCGGGAAAAACCGGATCTCCAGCAGCGTATTGATGAAAACCTTCAGCCCCCGGCTTTCCAGAAGGGTAGCCAGAGGCGCAGCGTCCTGCAGCGGGCGGGTAACCAGAACGCCTGCGTTCACGTGTTCCCTGTGCCGAAAAAGCCCGGGGGCATTTTTTCTTTCAGCCGCCAGCCCAGCTCTTCCCCCAGTGCCGCTGCATCAGCCGCCGCCCCGGAAATATCCATCCGGATCACCTGGGACCCGTCAGGGCGGGCCACCAGCCCTTCCAGCCGCATCTGGCGCGTACCGTTGAGGCGGGCCAGACCAGCGATGGGCGCACGGCAGGAGCCATCCAGCACAGCCAGCATGGTGCGCTCGGCCGTCACTTCGGCTGTGGTCACGACGCACGACGCCGCACTGACCCAGCGGTTGATCCTCTCGTCCCCGGCCCGTGTCTCCAGTCCGATAGCGCCCTGGGCCACGGCCGGAAGCATGACGTCAATGCCCAGGATCTCCGTGGCACGGCTTTCCAGCCCCAGGCGTTTCAGCCCCGCCAGCGCCAGCAGGGTAGCGTGGACCTGCCCCTCTTCCATCTTGCGCAGGCGGGTTTCCACATTGCCACGCAGGGGCACCACCTTCAGGTCCGGCCGCCGGGCCAGAACCAGGGCCTGGCGACGGATCCCCGCTGTTCCCACCACGGATCCGGCAGGCAGGTCGTCCAGCTTCAGCCCGCTGCGGGAGAAAAAGGCATCCCGCGGATCTTCGCGGGGCAGCAGGCCGCCCAGGAGCAGCCCGTCAGGAAGATGCGTCACCATGTCCTTGGTGGAATGGACGCCCACATCCACCTCGCCGCGCAGCAGGGCTTCCTCGATCTCCTTGGTGAAAAGGCCTTTGCCGCCCATGGTGGTCAGGGGCTGATCCTTCGGCAGCTGCTGGGTCAGGTCGCCGGTGGTCCTGATTGGAATAATCTCGATGGCGCCAGGCGCGGCAAGCTCGGGACTGGCCGCGGCCAGCCTGTCACGGGCTTCCCGGGCCTGGGCCAGCGCCAGCGGACTGCCGCGGACGCCTATGCGAAGAAGGGGTGCTGTCATGGCGCCACTGTCTAGCGCTTTCCGGCCCGGGGAGGAAGGGGATTTTGTACGAGCAGGTCAGATGTTTACCTCGATAACCCGCTGCGGTGTGGCGAATGTCAGGAAGGAGGACCGCAGGACCGGAGCATACACTTCAGTATGTGAGGATCCGAGGACCGCAGTGACGCAGCAGTCGACCACCGCAGTCAGGGTTAGCGCCGCTCAAACAACCGTTCCAGGTCCTTCTGCGTCAGTTCAATGACCGTCGGCCGGCCATGGTTGCACTGACCGCTGTTGGGGGTCACTTCCATCTCCCGCAGCAGGGCGTTCATCTCGACCGTATTGAGAACCCTGCCGGCCCGGACCGAGCCATGACAGGCCATGGTGGCGCAGACCTCGTGGATGCGCTCCTTCAGGGACAGGGCCTCGTCCATCTCGGCCAGCTCGTCCGCCATGTCCCGCACCAGGCGCTGCACATCGGCCTGCCCCAGCAGCGCCGGGACCGAGCGCACCAGGACGGCCCCTTCCCCGAAAGCCTCCAGCACCAGACCCATCAGGGCCAGTTCAGAAGCCCGTGCGGCCAACCGGTCTGCGGATGGGCCGTCCAGCTCCACCACCTCGGGCAACAGCAGGCCCTGACTTTTGACACCACCCTCCTCCATGCCCCTTTTCATGCGCTCGTACACCAGACGCTCGTGGGCCGCGTGCTGGTCCACCAGCACAACCCCGCGGGAGTTTTCCGCCAGGATGTATGTACTGAACAGCTGGGCCCGTGCGGCCCCCAGCGGATACTCTCCGGGATCCTGTTCTGTCATAGTAACCTCGGCCACCCGCACACCTGGCTGTGCACCCAGATCCGGCAGGGGCGGCACAGCAGCCTGGGCAAAACCGGCTGCGGGTCCCCCTCCATACACGGCAGAAGACTGCCAGCCTCCGCCCGGGGAAAAGCTGCGCCCCTGGAAAGCCATGGGTGCAGGCCGGGCCGCCTCGACCGCCGCCGCGGCCAGCCCGGTCGACGTGCGCGTGGCATGCTGGTGCAGCGTGTGGCGCAAGGCATGGACCATCAGCCCGCGCACCAGCGCCTGGTCACGGAATCGCACCTCTGTCTTGGCTGGATGCACATTCACGTCCACATCGGCGGAAGGGACCTCCAGGAACAGCGCCAGGACAGGGTGCCGGTCCCGGGGCAGCAGATCCGCATAGGCCGCGCGCACCGCGCCGGTCAGAAGCCTGTCCTTGACCGGGCGGCCATTGACGAACAGGTACTGCTGGCGGGCCAGCGCCGTATTCAGGGTGGGCAGGCCGGCAAAACCGGTCACCCGGATCCCTTCCCTCTCCGCATCCACGGGAACAGCGCTGGCGGTAAAATCCTCTCCCATCACCGCGCCCAGCCGGGACAGGCGGGCATCGGAGGCAAGCCCGCCCGGCGCCGGAAAGCGCAGGGGCGATCGTCCCTCTTCAGTCAGTGTAAAAGCTACCCCCGGCCAGGCCATGGCCAGACGCTCAATCACATCGCGGGCCTGGTCGGATTCCGTCCTCTGGCTTTTCAGGAACTTGAGCCTGGCCGGCGTAGCATAGAACAGGTCGCGCACCTCGATCCGTGTCCCTTGCGGATGGGCCGCAGGGGCTGGCCGCCCCACAGCGCCGCCCTCCACCACCAGGGCCCACGCATCAGCCAGGCCCCTCGCACGGCTGGTAATGGTCATGCGACTGACCGCGCCGATGGACGGCAGCGCCTCTCCCCGGAATCCCAAAGTACGAATGGCCATCAAATCCCCGTCAGGCAGCTTGGACGTGGCGTGGCGCTCAACGGCCAGAACAAGCTCGTCTGGCCCCATACCGCAGCCGTCGTCAGCAACCGAGATCAGGCTCCGGCCGCCATCCCGCAGAACCACGTCCACCCGGCCGGCCCCCGCATCCAGTGCGTTTTCCACCAGCTCCTTGACGGCCGCGGCCGGGCGCTCGATCACCTCGCCGGCGGCAATCTGGTTGACCAGGGTTTCCGGAAGACGGCGGATTGTCATGGAGTATCCGTCTGCTCCAGGATTTTGCGCACAGGCATGGACAGAACATCGGCCACGGACTGGTCAGTTTTCCCGACCAGCTTCAGAAGGCTGTCCTGCCATGGACTTTCCAGGGTCGCAATACCCCGGATCATGCCGCGAAAGCCCGTATCCAGGGCCTTCACAAGGTCGTAGAGGGTTTCCTGACCCACATCCCGGGACAGCACCCAGGCATCGCGGCTGGACCGGACAATCCAGTGTTTTGCGGACAGCTGGTCCAGAAGGTCGTCCAGCACGCTGCCCCCCACGGGAATGCGCCCCAGCAGGGTATGGCGGCGAAGGCCCACGCCCAGGTGGTTTGCCTCGTGCAACTGGCGCAGGATGGCAACGGCCACCACCAGCCTCTGGGACGGCGCCAGGCCCTCGGGCCCCGCCTGGGTCAGCTGGCCCGAGCGCCATTCAGGCAGCGACGCCGCCACCACTGCTCCGCACAGGACTGTGGACCAGGCCACATACAGCCACAGCAGGAAAATGGGGATCAGGGCCAGCGCGCCATAGATGGTCTGGTAGGCCGGAAAGGCCGCCAGATACCAGCCAAAACCCCGCTTTGACAGCTCGAACAGAATGGTCGCCACAATCCCCCCGGCCAGAGCGTCAGTCCATTGCACCGTCCTGTTGGGAATGACCACGTACAGGACCGTAAAGCCCACCGCCTCCAGCGCCAGGGCGATAAAGGCCAGGATCTGCAGGAAGTCCTGCGTGCCGGTGCGCAGGTTCAGGGCCTGCATCAGGGAGGTGAGAGTGCCGGACACAGACAGGCTGATCCCGAACAGCAGCGGGCCCAGGGTCAGGATACTCCAGAACGCCAGCAGGCGCGTGACCAGAGGACGAGGCTCCCGCGCACGCCAGATGCTGTTGAACGCTGTCTCGATGGTGGCCAGCAGCATGACCGAGGTAATGGCGATACCCGCAATGCCAAAGCCTGTCAGCCGGCCGGCGTTGCGCGTAAACCGGTCCAGGTATGTCAGGATGGCGTCCCCGACGGCCGGAACAAGATTGCTGAAAATCAGGGAGCGGGCCTGCTGCTGCACATCGTCAAAGGCCGGAAAGGCTGCCAGGATGGCAAAGGCAATGGTCATCAGGGGCACCAGCGCCAGCAGCGAGGTATAGGTCAGCGCCGATACGGTCTGGAAACCGTTGTCCATGTAAAAGCGCCGCATGGTGTACCAGGACAGGCCGCCCACCCGCCGCAGGAAAGTTACGACCGTGACCGGGTGCAGCTTCTCAAGGGTTCTGGCGATGCTCATTGGCCTGTGCTCCTTGTCTATACCCTCAGAAGTCCGATGATATCCTTGACCTCATCCAGGGTCTTTTCGGCCATTTGCCGTGCCCGGTCCGAACCCTGTTTGAGGATCGTGTCAATCTCTCCGGGGTCGGCCATCAGACGGTTCAGCTCGCTGGATATGGGCGTCAGATGCGCCACCAGCACCCCGGTCAGGGCTTCCTTGAAGACCGAAAAGGTCTGGCCGCCGAATTGTATCAGAACCTGGTCCGGGGTTCTGTCTTCCAATGCCGCGAAAATGGTCACGAGATTGGCTGCCTCGGGGCGCCCTTCCAGCCCCTTTACCTCGGACGGCAGCGGCTCGGGATCCGTCTTCGCCTTGCGGATCTTCAGGGCAATGGTGTCCGCATCATCCCGCAGGTTGATCCGGCTGTAGTCGGACTCGTCCGACTTGCTCATCTTTTTCGCCCCGTCCCGCAGGCTCATGACCCGGGTGCCGATGCCCAGGATCTGCGGCTCGGGCAGCGGGAAAAAGTCCCGCCCGGCCGAGCGGTTGAAAGCCCCGGCGATATCCCGGGCCAGCTCCAGGTGCTGCTTCTGGTCCTCGCCCACGGGGATATGTGTGGCCCTGTACAGCAGGATGTCCGCTGCCATCAGGACGGGGTAGAAAAACAGGCCCGCATTGGCCTGCTCGGCCTTTTTTCCCGCCTTTTCCTTAAACTGGGTCATGCGGTTCAGCCAGCCCATCCAGGCGTAGGTGGACAGGATCCAGCTCAGCTCCGCGTGCTGGGGGACGGCGGATTGCAGGAACAGGATGTTTTTCTGCGGGTCAACGCCGGCCGCGATGTATGTAGCTGCCATTTCCCGCGTCTGGGCCCGCAGGATTTCCGGATCCGGGCTCTGGGTCAGGGCGTGCAGGTCCACCACGCTGAACAGGCATTCGCCCTCCCCCTGCATCCGGACCCAGTTGCGCAGGGCGCCCAGGTAATTGCCCAGGTTCAGGTGGCCGGTCGGCTGCATGCCGGACAGAATGCGTTTCACGGGATTGGCCCTCGCCTGTTCACAGGATCCTGATCCCTGTGTATCCGCCCTTGTCCCGCCTGTCCAGCATCACGGAAAACTTGACGAAAACAGCCACAGTACCTATGTGAGAAGAAGGATATTGGCATTTTGCAAGGCAGCCCCATGGCCCTTCTTCCCGTTGTCACAGTTCCCGATCCGCGCCTGCGCCAGACGGCTGCGCCCGTGACTGCCTTTGACAGAAGGCTGGCGCAGCTGATAGACAACATGCTGGAGACCATGTATGACGCCCCCGGCATCGGCCTTGCGGCGCCCCAGGTGGGCCTGCTGGAACGGGTGATCGTGGTCGACGTGACCCGCAGTGAGGAAAAACCGGAAGGTGAGCCCTTTGCCATGGCCAACCCGGAACTGCTGTGGCTGTCGGAAGAGCTGTGCGTCTATCCGGAGGGCTGCCTGTCCATCCCCGGCCAGTTCGCCGACATCACCCGCCCGGACAGGATCCGCGTGGGCTGGCACGACCGGGACGGAAAACGGCATGAGATGGAGGCGGGTGGCTGGCTGGGCCGCTGTATCCAGCACGAGATTGACCACCTGAATGGCATCCTGTTCCCTGACCATTTGTCGGCCCTGAAACGCGACATGTTGATGCGCAAATACGAAAAGACGCGCAAAAAGGGCGGTTAGCCAGAAACCGGCCCGACAGCGGGAATATGCAGTGT
>JALYJY010000069.1 GCA_030775045.1 Pseudomonadota bacterium
GTATACGCTACCACCGGCTCGATCAGCTGGCTGAAGATCCCGCCGTGACTGACAAACGGATAGCGGGCCATGATCTGGGCCTGGGGGAAAAAACGCGCAGTCCACTGTTCAGGCTCTTCCGACGTGAACGGATCAAGCCCTTCGTCAGGCACCTGCGTGTACCAGGCATCGGCCCTCACATGGGCATCCACGGTCGTGACAAGGCCAAATCCGGTCACCCATTCCCGCTGCCATCCGGCATCGGCCGAAAAACGGCCTGTATCGGTATCAGAATCCCGGATCAGACCCACGGTCCCTGTATAAAAAGACCACCGTCCACCCAGAAAACTTCCGGGATCTCCCAGAAAAGATGCATCGGCCAGAGGCAGAACAAGGGGCTCTTCATCATACTCACCGGGGCGCAGATCCTGGAAATCATAGGCATTCAGGCCAATATAGTCCCGGCCATAGAATCCTTCGGCAAAGGCCCGGGATTCCAAGATGTCCGCACTGCTGTAGTTATAGCGGCGCAGGAAGCTGTCATCCGTGGTTCTGTTGATGTCAAAACCTGCCCGCCAGTTTTCGTCCAGGTCAAAAAGACCCTCGGCAAAAATATAGCCGCGCAGGTGTTCATCTGCGTCCCGGGATATACCGCTGGCATCATTGATCTCCTCGCGCTCCGCGTAGACAAGGGCTCCCTTCAGCTTAAGCTTTCCGTTCTCGAACCGCTGGCGCCATTCACCGCCCAGAAGGGGACCATCCTCCTGGCTCCAGCCGGCCTCAAGCGTGGTATCCATGGAAGGCGCAATGTCGAAATAGTAGGACGTGCGGGCAAAATACCCCAGATCGCTGCTGTACCCCAGCGTGGGGGCCAGAAAGCCTGACCGGCGCTCCACGGTCGGATCGGGGTGGGAAAAATATGGCGTGTACAGGACCGGTACCCCGAACATTTCCATCCATGCATCACGATAGACAATGTCATGGGTTTCCGTGCTGTGCTCGACCCTGTCGGCCTTCAGCTGCCACAGGGGGGCTTTTTCAGGATTGTCCTCACAAGGCTTACAGGGGGAATAAACCGCCTGCCTGAATTCCGTTGTCACGCCATCCTTCCGCATACCGGAACTGGCCGCAAGGCGGGAGTCGTCCGTCAGGCGGACGCGGATCTGGTTCACAAACCCGTTTTTCAGATCTTCTGTCAGTTCCAGATGCTCGGCAAAGACAATCTCTCCCGTTGGCTCCAGGATCCTGACATGCCCGGTTGCCGCAACCACACCTGTCTGCTGGTTCCATGTCACCCGGTCGGCCTGGAGCAGGCGATCCCCCTGGGACAGCTCCACATTGCCGGTCGCCGTGATAATCCTGTTCTTTTCGTCATTGTCCAGCTGCTCCGCCTGAAGCAGGACAGGCTGGTCCTTCTGCACCGGCTCAAGGGCAAGGGTCGGACTGGCGAAAAGCAGGCCCGCCAGGGTCAGTCCAATGCATGTGTGGAAGCGAAACGACATCCGGTCACTGGTTAAAGTGTGAAACACAACGGAAAGGCTGGAGGGAATCAGGGCACGATTCGCGAATTCAGGGAAATAGTCAAGCCCCCATCTTCACTACACTGTCTTTTTGGAAACAATGTGGCATGACTTTCGCCTGGAAAAGTTAATAAATTACCAGGAACTATTTTGTTCCAAACAGACGGTCTCCCGCATCTCCAAGTCCCGGAACAATGTAGGCATGGTCGTTCAGGTGGCTGTCCAGGGCAGCTGTATACAGGACCACAGAGGGGCAGGCAGAGTGGAATTCGCGAACTCCCTCCGGCGCAGTGACAACAGAAAGATAGCGGATCTGTCCTTCAGGGACGCCATGCTTTTTGAGAACATTGCACACATGGACTGCGGAATGACCCGTCGCCAGGATTGGATCAGCAACAAGGAACAGGCGGCCTTCCGCGCTGGGAAGTTTGACCAGATATTCTATGGGTTTATGGATCCGGGGGTCCCTTGCGTCACGATAAAGGCCGATATGCCCGACGCGGGCCGAGGGCATCAGCTCCAGCAGGCCGTCGGACATTCCCAGACCCGCCCGCAGGATGGGAACAATCGCCACTTTCTTTCCCGCAATGACAGGCGCATCCATGGGCGCCAGGGGCGTTTCGATCCGCTGGGTCGTCAGGGGGAAATCGCGGGTGATCTCGTATCCCATCAACATGGAGATTTCCCGCAGAAGCCGCCGAAAATCGCTGGTGGGCGTATTTTTGTCCCGCATGAGGGACAGCTTGTGCTGGATCAGGGGGTGATCCACGATAAACAGGTTCGGAAACTCGGGCACTGTGCGCATTCCGGATCCCCCTCTGTGATATTTCACAGTCTTATGGAGGAAGAACTGCAGTGAATCAAGCCTCCGGATCCTTGTCTTCCGGTGCTCCCCTCTCATCTTCCTCTACAGGAACGCTATACACCCCGCCCAGCCAGCGGCCCAGATCCACATCCCGGCAGCGGGCGGAACAGAAAGGCCGGTGCTCCTGCACAGAAGGCTTTCCGCAGGCCAGGCATTTTGCGGCTTTCTTTTTCGGCAGCTGCGCCACTGTCATAATCTATCTCCCGCAATATCCTGAAGGGAAGGTCCCCGCCGCGTCCGGGTCATCTCGACCAGCCCCAGGGCGGTTATACCCCACACATGGCATCCGGCAGGATCACCCGCAACAGCCTCGCGCAGTTTTTCCACAAGTTTTTTCCTGTGGGCCACTGTTTTCATATTGAGGAAATCCACCACGATAATACCCGACAGGTTGCGCAGCCTGATCTGGCGAGCCACCTCCGCTGCAGCCTCCAGATTGACGGCCATGGCATTTCCGGCCTCCCCGCCATTCACATCAATGGCTGTCAGGGCCTCGGTCCGTTCGATGAAAAGCGAACCATCCCGGGGCAGAGGCACCTTCTTGTCCTGCAGCGCCGACAGGATTTCTGAAAAATCCATATTGCTGTTTTTGACGATATGGGCCTGCACCCCGTGATCCAGAGCCGCCCTTTCGGCAGGACCCGGGGCAGATATCAGAAGACGCGGTGCAGAGCCCGTCTGGCCAGAAATCCCTTTGGCCCGGACGGACAGGGCCCGGGCCTCAGCCTCCACCTGAGGCAAAGGCACTGACAGGGAGGAAACCCGCAAAATCCACCCACCCTCCAGCCCGGACAGCATATCTTTCAGGGGCCGGACATCCACTCCCTCATCTTTCAGGCGGCGAGATACTGTCACGCCCTCGCCCAGGGGAAGATGCACCAGGAAACGACCTGGCAGGGAAACATCCATGGTCAGGACCGGCGCCTTGTCCCCCTGCCCTGACGTTTTGATCTGTACCAGGATACCCTGCCCGCTGCGCAGGATCTGGCCGATGCGTTTTCCAGGTTCTGCCGGGCGCACGCTGCTGGCCGGCAGCATTCCCTCTGTCCCGTCATCCAGTGTGACAAAAGCCACATCCAGCCCTTCCACCAGGCGCGACACCCGGCCCAGAATGATGGCTCCGGTCCCGTCCGGCCTGTCCCTGCGATCCACATACAGGTCCGTCAGACGGCCATCCGCCAGGACTGCCGCATACAGGATATTTCCCTCCTCACCTGTATGGATCTCCGTTGCGGTCACTGGGCCCCCTGGCCACGCAGCAGCTGGGCCACCTCGAACAGGGGCAGGCCCACAATATTCGGATACGACCCCACAATCCCCCGGACAAAAGCCGCCGCCAGTCCCTGGATGGCATAGCCGCCGGCCTTGCCCTCCCCCTCGCCGGAAGTCACATAGTCCTCAATATCCTGGTCCGTCAGCAGCCGCAGCAGCACAGCGGTCTGCACCAGCCGGGTGCGGCTTTTTCCATCTGCCGTAACAAGGCACACCCCTCCGTAAACCCGGTGCCGCCGTCCGGACAGAAGCTCCAGGCACTGGCGCACCTGATCCGGCGTTTCGGCCTTGGGCAGGATCCGGCGGCCACAGGCCACAACCGTGTCGGCCCCCAGCACAAAGGCGCCGGGATGCCGTGCGGCAACCACCTGCGCCTTCTCACAGGCGAGGCGCAGGGCATGCCGGGCCGGAATCTCCTTTTTGAGGGGCGTTTCATCCACATCCGCCGGATCAACAGCTGATGGCCTAATCCCGATCTGGCGCAACAGCTCCAGCCGGCGGAGAGAGGATGAGGCGAGAATGAGAGTATGCTTTTTCATATTATTACGCTCTGTCATAGCCCCTGCTGCCAGACTTTTGTCATCCTGAGCGAAGCATCACGCCCTGTCCTCCGAAGCTCGAAGAGCGAAAGAGGAAGTGACGCGCAGTCGAAGGATCTCCATAGAGATTCCTCCACTCGGCCTGAAGGCCTCGGTCGGAATGACAAAGCCACCGCAGTCAGGGTTATGGAAAAGGTTTACTTATACCGGAACGTAATCCGTCCCTTGGTCAGGTCGTATGGTGTCATTTCCACGGTGACCTTGTCCCCGGCCAGGACGCGGATGCGGTTCTTGCGCATCTTGCCCGAGGTATGGGCCAGAATGACGTGGTCATTGTCCAGCTTGACCCGGAACATGGCGTTAGGGAGAATTTCCTCCACCACGCCCGAAAACTCGATCAGATCTTCCTTGGTCATGAATGCCTGTGTGTCTGTGATGGTCCTGCCCCGGTTGTATGCCTTTTGGGGGTCGGATGCAAGCTAGATATGTCTTTGCCGTGCCAGAACAAGCTCAACAAAATCGGCGATATTCATCAGCCAGATCTGCTGGATCTGAGTATAGCTGGCCTGAATTGGTCGCGGAATAACAAGTTGTACATTTGAATTCTGCATCATAGTAGTTTGTGCAATCGTAATACCGGGTTCAAGCGTCACAAGATGCTTCAGGAGAATACGCTCTGCTTCAGGTAATATCTGCGGCCACCGATCTTTACAAGTCGATTTTGCGGCAAGCATTGTTAGCAGGCTGATGTCAAAAGCTGAATCAAAATACTGCTTTTTCCCTGGAAAAATGAAATCTGGTCTCTTTCCTTTTTCAGTAATGACCTGTGACTCATACCGTAACCCAAATACATCAAAAACTGCCTTGAGCTGGTTCTGGAATGCTTGTCCCATCCTTGACTTGCGGCGGTTATGGACTTCAAGGGAATAGTGGATAAATTCATCTACATTGACTCCATCTGTATCCATGAACCCCTTTGCCACACGCGCGGCAACAATTCGCTTCTCAAGACGACGAAACATGGATTCTTCATGGTTAAGCCATGCCATAAGAGCAGCGTCAGGATCGTCACGGGCGTCCACCTCTGGAAGCGTCAAACGCGCATGACTTGAAAAATCTGCTGTAGACGGAAAATTCATGCCAAAACGTTCTATAATGACATCAAGAGAATTGGCAGCAGGATCCTCAAACTCGATTCCGATCTCGTCCAGAATGAAACAGGAAACAAAATCAAGCTTGCTGTCATCTTTGCCTTCAAATTCCTGAACTATAAATCCGTCCCCCGGTTGCTCTTCAATCCCGAAGAGCCAAAGAATCTGGCTCTGGATCGTACTTTCTGCAGGAACGACTATAAACAAAATAGTTTTATCCGGACGAATGGCCAGAAAAAGCGTGTCTCCCGCGGACATGACTTGGGTAACTGCATTTGACGGATAGTAGAGGCGGTATTCTGGAGAACGGGACTTGCCATCCCGGGTGTTGTAGTAAGTTGCTCTGCCGTGTTCTGTAATCGTTTCCTGCTCGTCACTCAGCCAAATATAAGTAACATCAAAGGCTTTTCTTTCTGTTCCCAGAAATTTTTTCATCGGAACAGTTGTGCCAATTTCATGTTGGTTTGATTTCTGCGGCTCGGCATCGACAACCGAGAGTGTCTTGACGCCCACTCCCTCAAAGTACTCTGAAAGATGTCCTTTATTCATGTCCTGTATATCCCCGTTCCGGCTGACCTTCGTCGTTCTGTCTGCATGGACGAAGCCAATTACAATCAATTCCAAGGGCAGTTTCTATATACGGCTTCAGATCAATGATATTAGCGACGGCCTCGGCTCAGGAGCAATTCTCCCTGAATCGGAATACGCATATGTTGCGCAAATGCAGACTCTATATGCGGGCGCATAAGTCGGGCAACAGCACGCACAACAGGAACTACAACAGCATTGCCAAACTGCCGGTACGCTTGCGTATCCGAAACAGGAATGACAAAGTCATAGCCATCCGGAGAATCAAACCCCATAAGACGAGAACATTCCCGAGGGGTGAGGCGTCGTGGGCGTCCAGCTTTCTGGCGGATCAGGATTTCAGATCCGTCCTTATAATAGCGAGCTGATAGTGTGCGGGTAACATCCTGTGGGCCGAACAGGGAATACCCGAATCCATTTCCGGCATTCTGGTGTTTAGCCTTATAATCTTTCAAATAATTCCAAAGGTGCGTTGTCAAAGTGTACTTGGACTCAACACTATTCTCAAGAATGCTTCCCAAGACTGGAGGGGCCACATCAGGCAACTCCAAAGCATCAAAATCGAAAGGACATGGCTCCCGGAAGCCCACAATGAATATACGTTCGCGTTTCTGCGGCACCCACGGCTCTGAGCTGATTACACGGGTATAAACTTCATAACCAAGCTCTTTCCTGAGAATATGCATAATTGTTGCAAAAGTCCGACCCCCGTCATGCCGTTCCAGATTCTTGACGTTCTCGAGCAAAAAAACAGGAGGGCGATGAAACTTTATAATTTTGGCAAGATCGTAGAACAGAGTCCCTTGCGTGTCGCAGAGGAATCCATGTGGCTTCCCCAAAGCATTTTTCTTGGAAACTCCTGCAATTGAGAATGGCTGGCAGGGAAACCCACCCAACAATACATCATGCGCGGGAATACGGTCCGGATTTTCTGCGTAAGGGCGAATATCTCCCGCAAATTCGTGTTCATTATTCTCAGGGAAATTTGCGGTATAAGTTTGACGTGAAAAGCGATCCCATTCTGATGTGAAAACACAACGACCACCGATTTCCTCAAACGGGATACGCAATCCACCGATCCCCGCAAAAAGATCGATAAACCGGAAAGCGGTTCCAGGTTTTGACGCGCATCGCTGTTGTGCTGCTGCGCGCAGCGCTTCGATTACCAGCAGGGGTGGGCAGGCTCCGGCGCCGCGTCCTGACTCATACCGGCGAATTGTGCGGCCTGACTTACCTGTCATGGAGGCAACCTCCTCTATAGAAAGACCAGCTTTTTCACGCAGAAGGGAAAAATTGTCGAGATTAGGAAGATCATTTGTCATGGATCAAATCCTGGGAATTTTTTTGTCAAAATGGCATAATTTTTCCCGGAAGGATACAGGAAAATTAGAACAAAAATAGAACTTTTGTACTTTTTTAGAAGCACAGCTATTGCTCAGAATAAAGCAAATACGCCGGAATCTGTTGTCTGGTCTGCGTAACTAAATTCTCGCTAAAACAAAGACAATTTCTACGGGCTACCACCCCTCGACGCCGGCCGGGGAATCCTTCATGGTGGCGGGATGAGCGAGCCCCACCAGATTCCCCCGGACGCCCTGTACCTGATTGACGGGTCAGGCTTTATCTTCAGGGCTTTCCATGCCCTCCCCATGCTCACGCGCCCCGACGGCACGCCCGTCAACGCTGTACTGGGCTTTACCAACATGCTGATGAAGCTGCTGGGTGACCTGCACGCCAGCCGCGTGGCCGTGATTTTCGATGCTGCCCGAAAGAACTGGCGCAACGACGTATATCCGGACTACAAGGCCCACCGGCCCCCGCCCCCACCCGAACTTGTTCCTCAGTTTTCCCTGATCCGCGAGGCGACCGAGGCCTTCAGCCTGCCCGCCATCGAGCAGGAGGGGTTCGAGGCCGACGACCTCATCGCCACTTATGCCCGCCAGGCGCGGGACAGGGGGATGCAGGTCATGATCGTCTCATCCGACAAGGACCTGATGCAGCTGATCGGCCCGGGCATCAGCCTGCTGGACCCCATCCGCTACAAGCCCATCGGCCCGGCGGAGGTTCTGGAAAAATTCGGCGTTCCTCCTGAAAAAGTCACTGATGTCCAAGCCTTGGCCGGCGACAGCACCGACAATGTGCCCGGCGTTCCGGGCATCGGGGTCAAGACCGCCGCCCAGCTGATCAATGAGTATGGCTCGCTGGACAATCTTCTGGCCAACGCCGGCAACATCCCCCAGCCCAGGCGGCGGGAGCTGTTGCAAACCCATGCCGACCAGGCCCGCATCTCCCTGCGGCTGGTGCGGCTGGACGACCAGTCCCCCCTGCCCGTTCCGGTGGACAGCCTGGAAGTGCACCGGCTGGACCGGGCGCGGCTGCGGGCTTTTCTTGAAAAGCAGGGATTCCGCTCTATCCTGTCGCGCCTGGACAAGATCGCCCCCAACGGCGGGCCGGACGAGCCTCTGCCTTCCGAAACCTTGGCCGACCCCCTTCCCCCTCCCGTCCAGGAAGCCCCTGAAAAAACCGGCCCCGTAACCCGCCACTACCAGCTGGTCCAGGACGTGATGGCCCTGAAAAAATGGATCGACAAGGCCACCGAACAGGGCTTCGTGGCCGTGGACACGGAAACCGACAGCCTGGAGGCCGTCACGGCCCGGCTGGTGGGCGTATCGCTGGCCACGGCAGCGGGTCATGCCTGCTATATCCCGGTGGGCCACATCGCGCCCAATGCGCAGCAGGCGGTACCCGGCATGCTGGCACTGGAGGAAGAACCGGAAAAGCCCCCCCAGATCCCGCTGGACCAGGCCATCGCCCTGCTGAAGCCAATGCTGGAGGATCCGTCCGTCCTGAAGATCGGCCAGAACCTGAAATACGACATGCAGGTGCTGGACCGCTATGGTATCCGCCTGTCGCCCTGGGACGATACCATGCTGCTCAGCTATGTTCTGGACGCGGGCCTGCACGGCCACGGCATGGACGAACTGGCGAAGATCCACTGCGGTGAAACGCCCATTACCTACAAGGACGTGACCGGCACGGGCAAAAGCCAGGTGACCTTCGACCGCGTACCACTGGACCGTGCGCTGGCCTATTCAGCCGAAGATGCGGATATCACCCTGCGCCTGCACACAGCTCTGAAGCCGCGCCTGGTCATGGACCGCATGACCGCTGTGTACGAGACCATCGAGCGGCCGCTGGTCCGGGTCATCGCGGACATGGAGCGTACTGGCGTCAAGGTGGACCGCCAGGCGCTGGCGCATCTGGGGCAGGATTTCGGACAGCGCATGCAGGTCATCGAAGCGGACCTTCATCGTCTGGCCGGCCAATCCTTCAACCCCGCATCGCCCAAACAGCTGGGCGAGATCCTGTTCGACCGCATGGGTCTGCCCGGTGGTGTCAAAACCCGGACGGGAATGTGGTCGACGGATTCCGAGGTGCTGGAGCCGCTGGCCGAACAAGGCGTAGAGATTGCATCCCGCATCCTGGACTGGCGCCAGCTGGCCAAGCTGAAAAACACCTATGCCGACGCCCTGCACGAACAGATCAATCCGCAGACCGGGCGCGTGCACACTTCGTTCTCCATGGCCGCCACGACGACCGGGCGCCTGGCCGCCACCAACCCGAACCTGCAGAACATTCCCATCCGCACCGAAGAAGGCCGCAAGATCCGCCAGGCCTTTATTGCCGAGCCCGGACACGTGCTGGTC
>JALYJY010000070.1 GCA_030775045.1 Pseudomonadota bacterium
TGAGGACCAGGGCAATGATATTTCCGTGCTGCCGCCCCAGGATCCAGGCCAGGCCGCCAAAAAGGCCGCTGATGGCGCCGGATGCGCCGATGACCGGCACCGGGCTGCCCCAGTGAAAGGCCAGATGGACAGCGGATCCCGCAAGGCCGCACAGCAGGTAGAGGGCCAGCATGCGCGTACTGCCCAGATAGCGCTCGATGCCGGATCCGAAGGCCGCCAGGCTGACCATATTGATCCCCAGGTGAAGGAATCCGCCATGCAGGAACAGGGAGGTGAACGGAGACAGGACAGCGTCGAGACTTGCCGGATCCTCTCCGTACCGGGCAGGAATGAAGGCCCAGCGCATCATCAATTCTGTCCACGCATCGTCGGACAGGAACCAGGTGATGGCAAACACCAGGATGCTGGTCAGGATCAGCGCCTGCACCATGGGGGGCAGGTTGAGCATGGGCTGGCGCGGTCCGGACGGGGTTCTGGACAGAAGGGGCAAGGGTCAGGCTTTCCTGTGAAAGGCGGCCAGACCCTATACCATTTTTCTGTCCCGCGAAAATACTCTCTCCCTGTGGGATATTTGCCCGGAACATTTTTCGTCGCAGAAACACAGAGGACGCTCCCTGCGTCTCAGCGATGAACAGGGTCGGGCTGAAAATCCGGAGGGCGAAGGGTGGTCGGGGCGAGAGGATTCGAACCTCCGGCTTCTGGCTCCCAAAACCAGCGCTCTACCAGGCTGAGCTACACCCCGGACCAGCCTTGGCATACACAAACAGGGCCGACCCGGCAAGGCCCTCTTTACGTGTTTCTCATTCCAGATCATCCATATCTGAACGTCCTTCACCTGAAGTCTTTTTCTGATATAAAGACGTTCGCAAGCCGCTTTGACAGTTCGCAATCACAGGCCGTCCCATGAAAGCCCGAATCTCCAGACCTTCCCGTTCCACCATGCAGTCCGGTCGCGGTGCCACCAAAGCCTGGATCCTGGAGTATGAACTGGAAACAGCCCGCATACCCAATCCCCTCATGGGCTGGACGACGGGGGATACCCTGAACCAGGTGCGCGTGCGGTTTGCCACGCGTGAGGCGGCAGAGGCTTTCGCACAGAAAGAAGGGCTGGAGTATGTGGTCCTTGAGATCCACGAACGTCGCACCCCGCCCAAAAACTATGCGGACAACTTCCGCAACAGGGAGAGAAGGGAATCCTGAAGACGAACGGCGTCAGGCCGGGCTTTCCCAAAACAGGCTTGCCTGCCTGTTGCAGGAAAGGTTAAAAGGAAAACCGTTTCATCCGGCTTCTTTTCTGTTGTTGTGCCCATAGCTCAGCTGGATAGAGCACCAGCCTTCTAAGCTGGGGGTCGCAGGTTCGAATCCTGCTGGGCACGCCACTCCTGTTCCGGGAGTTTTTCCATGAAAACCCTTATCCTGACAGGTGGCAGCGATGGTCTGGGTGCAGCTTTCGGCCAGACGTGCCTTGAAAAGGGATACAGTATCATCTGCCTCAGCCGCCGTGTCCCCGGTTATGGCGCACAGCATATTCCGGTTGATCTTGCGGATCCTGAATCCATAAAAGCGGCCGCAGAACAGATCCGCCAGAAGCATCCTGCATTTGATGCCATGGTCAACTGCGCGGGCGTCTTCAGCCAGCAGGGGCAAGGCCGGATCAGCTGGGAGGAAATCCAGAGGGTTCTCACCGTCAATACGATGGCCCCGCTGTTCCTTGTATCCGGTTTGATGGATCTGATCCGGAAAAACGGGGCCGATATCCTGAATGTGGGCTCTACCGTGGGGTACCAGGGCCTATGCTGACCAGGGTACCTATGGGGCCTCCAAGTGGGCGATGCGTGGCATCAGCGAAAATCTGCGCCTGGAGTTAAAAGGCACCAGGAGTCGGGTGATCCAGTTCAATCCTGGCGGGTTCAGATCCCGTCTTGTGCAGAAGTTCACCGGAACGGATGCCGGTCTGAACGGCTACATGGATCCAGCCGATCTGGCCCGGATCATGCTGTTCATGCTCGAGCTTCCCAAATCTGTCGAGGTCAGCGAGATCCTGGTGAACAGAAAATAGGGTCTACTCCCCGGCCAATGCCAGAGCCGCCAGATCCTCGCGCAGGGTGTTGATGCCAAGGGCGGTTTCGCTGCTGGTCACGTGGACATCGGGAAAGACGGACGTATGTTTTTTCAGCTGCGTTTCCACATCCGTCACGCATTGCCGCAGGGCATCCGGCGTCATCTTGTCGGCCTTGGTTAGGATGACGCGGCAGGGGACGGCGGCCCTGTCCGTGGTGCGCATGGCCACGATGTCCGGCGGCTTCAGACCGTGGCGGCTGTCCACCAGAAGGCATACGCGGCGCAGGGTGGGACGGCCCCTCAGGTACTGCTCGATCATGTCGGTCCAGGTGTCGACCCGGTCGCGCGAGACCTTGGCATAGCCGTATCCCGGCAGGTCCACCAGCATCAGGCGTTCGCCCAGATCAAAGAAGTTGATCTGCTGGGTTCGTCCGGGTGTGGCGGACACCCGCGCCAGGGTCTTGCGGCCGGTCAGGGCGTTGACCAGGCTGGACTTGCCCACGTTGGAGCGCCCGGCAAAAGCCACCTCGGGCAGGGTGGTAATGGGCGGCAGCTGGTCCACGGTCTGGGCCCCGGCCACGAACCGGCACTCCCCGGCGAAAAGCCTGTGGGCGTCGGTCATGTCAGCCCACCGGAACGCCCATGCGGCGCATGATGATCCACTGCTGGGCGATGGACAGGACGTTGTTCCAGGTCCAGTAGATGACCAGCCCCGCCGGGAAGGCGGCCAGCAGGTACGTCATCATGAACGGCATGAACATGAACATCCGGCGCTGGATAGGGTCCGGCGACGTGGGGGTCATCATCTGCTGCACGAACATGCTGGCGCCCATCAGGATGGGCCACGCCCCGATCATCAGGAAGGACGGCGGGGTGAAGGGAATCAGGCCGAACAGGTTGAAAACGGACGTGGGGTCCGGGGCCGACAGGTCGTGGATCCAGCCATAGAACGGCGCATGGCGCATCTCCAGGGCCACGAACAGGACCTTGTACAGGGCGAAAAAGACAGGGATCTGGATCAGCATGGGCAGACAGCCACCCATGGGATTGACCTTTTCCTTCTTGTACAGGGCCAGGATCTCCTGGCTCATGCGCGCCTGGTCCTTGCCATGGCGTTCACGCAGGGCCTGAAGCTGGGGCTGGAGCTTTTTCATCCTGCTCATGGACGTGAACGATTTGTTCGCCACCGGGAACAGGGCCAGGCGCACCAGAACCGTGAACGCCAGGATGGCCAGTCCGAAATTGCCCAGCCACCCGGCCAGATAACTCAGGGCATAGAAGAACGGCTTGGTCAGGAAGTAGAACCAGCCAAAGTCGATGGCCAGGTCAAATTTCTGGATCCCCAGCTGCTTTTCATAGGCCGCGATCAGGTGCACCTGCTTGGCGCCCGCAAAGACCCGGAGGGTGGAGGAGGCGGTCTCTCCCGGGTTTACGGTGACGGGCTCCTCCGTCATGCTGGCCATATAGCGGCCTGTTTCAGCCAGGCCTGTATGTTCGACCCGGGCGGTGACGGGTTTATCCTGGGCAGGAACCAGGGACACAAGCCAGTACTTGTCGGTGATGCCCAGCCAGCCGCCGGTGGTTTTCTGACGCACCTTCTCGCCATCCTCGGCCAGATTGCTGTAGGAATACTCCTCCAGCTTGCCGCCCAGAACGCCCAGCGGGCCTTCGTGCAGGATCATGAAGCCCTGCGTCTTCGGCTGTCCCTGACGGACAATCTGGCCGTACGGAGCCAGGGTCACGGGGGCGCCCGAGGTGTTGCGCACGGTTTGTGTGACGGTGAACATGTACTTTTCGTCCACGCTGATCTGGCGCTCGAACTCCAGACCCGCGCCATTGTTCCAGGTCAGCGTGACCGGAGAGGATGGAGACAGCGGCCCGCCCTTTACAGTCCAGGCTGTACCCGTCGGGGGAATCGAGATTTTCGAGGGAAGCACAAGGTCCGTCTGCCCCGCGGTCCAGCCGAACTCGACATAGTACGGGGCAGCGCTGCCCGGGGGGGCCAACAGGTGGATCTCCGGGCTGGCCGGGTCAGGTGTCTCGTGATAGTCCGCCAGGGTCAGGTCGTCCAGGATGCCGTGGGTGGCGTTCAGACTGCCATGCAGCGCGGGCGTGGCAATCTGCATGCGGGACGCCGGTTCCGGAAGGGCGGGGGTGGGGGTTGAGAGCGTGAGGGGGGTCTCGGTGACCTGCTGCGGTGAAGGGGCTGGCTGCGGGGCGTCGTCCTGCTGGTGCCGGGCATAGAAGAACTGGAAGCCCAGCAGGATGGCGATGGAAAGGACAATGGCCAGAATCAGGTTACGGTGTTCTTGCATGAACGGTGACTATCCTTCAACAACGGTACGGGATCATACCCGGAGCCGCCCCACGGGTGACAGCGCAGCAGGCGGCGGATCCCCAGAAAAACGCCCCGCAGAAATCCATGGCGATGTATAGCCTCCCGCATGTACAGGGAGCAAGTGGGCATGTACCGGCATGTGCGCGGAAGAAACGGGGATACAAGGTGGATATAGCCCCATAACAGCCCGCGCACCGGCCAGAGCAGGAGGTTCTTCATGCAGAAATATCCGGCTTGCGGGACCTGGTTTTTTTCAGTCCCTCTGCGATATCTTTTTTCAGATCCTCAAAAGACCGGGAAAAGACACCGGACCGGGCCACCAGAACGATATCCCGGCCGGGCAGAGCCTGGAGGGGGAGAACCTGGCGGGCAACCTCTTTCAGGCGGCGGCGGGCCCGGTTGCGCTGGACGGCGTTGCCCACCTTGCGACTGGCCGTAAAGCCGAGGCGGATATCAGTATCCGGCTCGGGAGGGGTATCAGGGGAAGGCCAGGGGCGGACCTGAATCAGGGCTGACGGCGTAGCCCACTGCTGCCGGGCACTGGTAACAGCCAGAAAGCCCGCCCGGTGGCGCAGGCGCCGGATTTTCATGATGCTGTCCGGAAAGGCTAAAAGGTCAGGCAGACAGGCGCTTGCGGCCCTTGGAGCGGCGGGCGGCGATAACAGCGCGGCCGCCAACAGTGGCCATGCGGGCCCGAAAGCCGTGACGGCGCTTGCGCACAAGCTTGCTGGGCTGATAGGTGCGTTTCACGACAAAACTCCGTTCCCTGAACCTGCATAAATTCCGAAGGAGGCATGTATAGATCCCGCCCCCGCAGGAGTCAACCGCTTTGTGCCCCTGCTTCCCCCGATGAAAAAACCAAGGGGACAGCTGCTAAGCCTGCTCCCTGGCCTTGTTTTTCCTGTTACGGAGCCGGGATTTCTTCCCAGACTATTGGCGATTTCCATCCTGGAAGTGCATCACGGCCCATATTGTCCACCATACAATCGTACAGATTTCTTACTGGTCCGCCCTGTGGCATGTGCTCAACGCCATTTTGGTCATAAAAGGCAGCAAGCCTGACCATATCATGCGCGCAGGCTATGAGCTGCCGCAGATCATCGGAAGGTTCCATCGCCTCCCTCAGATCCAGTATCGCATGCTGGTTTCCACGCTGTAGATAAACCGCTCCGGACGGCATATAGGGAGCGATCAGACCCACAGGCAGGCCTACACTGGCCACACCTTGACAGTATCTGCTCTGGCGTTGTGCTTCGGCGTCGGCCTCGACGCGACCCCAGTCTGCGCCACATATGGCATATTTTACGCCGTTGCGAATGCCCTCCATTTTTGTTTCTGTGCACTCGTCCATGATTCTACCAAAGCGCAGAGCCCCTGCGAGTGTAGGACGAGGGGCATTTTCCGTCATGTCCAAGTCTTCATCCGCGACGCAGCGATCCATTGTGAATTCAGGAAACCACTCATTCTGCTCCGGGCTTGGCTCTTCCTGTGGCGCAGGGCATCCTGTCAGAATTGCTCCTGCTGCGGCGGTTGCAAGGGTTGTTCTCAGTCTTGACCAAGACTTACTCATTACTTTCACCTCTCTGATTTGCAGGTTCTTATGTAACAAAAAACAACTATCAGTTGTAATTTAATTTATCAACACGTTTTGTTTGTATGCCTGAAAAGAAAAGACCAAGGAGACAGCTGTTGCTTGGCCCCTTGGCCTATATTTGGACTCCGTCAGTTTGCGGTTACGAAGTCGTCAAGGTATGTTGTGCCAGACAAAGGGCAGCTTCTCCCCTTCAGGATTGTCAGGGGGCAGGCTGTCTCCAAGGCAATCCATAAGAGCTGTCACCCAGAAATCATTGGGGAGGGGAGTTTCTCCGTTGTTTGAAGCAGAATAAATCATTTCGAATGCGCACGCAGAGATTTTCCGCTGGTCTGTAATATTGACGCTGGAGGGGATATCCTCTCTCAGATCAATCAAGCCGTGACGGTTACCATTGCGAAGATAAACCACCCCGGATGGAATATAGACAGAGAAGCTGTTCACAGGGAGGTCAATACCTGATATGCCTTGGCAATGTGAGAATTTTTCTTGGATTCCGGGGGGGGCTTCGACCCGCCCCCATCCGTTGCACAGGCTATATTTCACTCCGTTCTGCGTTCCTTCCTTACGCTGTTCAGGCGGACATTTCTCAATAATGTCATCAAAGCGCAGGGCCCCTGAAAGCGTAGGACGGGCTGCTCTTGCTGTTTCTGTCAGCTCTTGATCGGTAACGCATGCGTCTATCATGAAAGTGGGAAATTCTTCGTCTGGCAATGGAACACCCCCATCATTCTGTGGGATACCTCCGTCATTCTGCGGGATGCCCCCATCTGGTTCTTCCAGCGGTTGCTGGCTTGGACATCCTGCCAGTATTGCTCCTGCTGCTGCGGCTGCAAGGGCTGTTCTCAGTCTTGACAAAGCGCTTCTTTTGTCCATTTTTTTCCTCATTTTTCAGGGTTGTGTCCCGTAC
This sequence comes from Pseudomonadota bacterium, assembly GCA_030775045.1. NCBI lineage: Bacteria > Pseudomonadati > Pseudomonadota > Pseudomonadota bacterium. Next base: position 6,901 of record JALYJY010000070.1, read on the forward strand.
GGGACTATAAGAAGAAAGGCCAAGGGATTAGGTGAAAATCTGTCTCCTGGCATCTGTTTTACGTGTTACTGAGCATCAAGGTATGTTGTGCCAGACAAAAGGCAGTTTATCTCCTTCCGGATTGTCAGGGGGCAGGCTGTCTCCAAGGCAATCCAGCAGCTCTCTGACCCAGAAAGCGCCAGGCACAATATCTTCTGTCCCATCAGGTGATGTGGCAGGAGGGACAAGTACCTCGTATGCACATGCGGATATTTTTCGCTGGTCTGTAATATTGACGCTGGTGGGAATATCCTCTCTCAGGTCGATCAAACCGTGACGGTTGCCATCACGAATGTGGACCACTCCGGATGGAACATAGACAGCGATGTTGTCTACAGGCAACTCAAGGCCCGCGATACCCAGGCAATAGGAAAGCTTTTCCTGAACCGCATGACCAGCTTCGACCCGCCCCCAGTTACCGCACATCCTGAACCTGCGGCCATCCCGTTCCCCTTGCAGCGTTGTCTGTTTGCATTCTTTAATGATTTCATCAAAGCGCAGAGCTCCTGAAAGCGTGGGACGGGATGCCTTTTCTGTTTCTGTCAGCTCTTGGTCAGTGACGCATGCGTCCATCGTGAAAACTGGAAATTCCTCATCTGGTAATGGAACGCCGCCATCATCCTGCGGAATGCCTCCATCATTTTGTGGGATACCCCCATCATTTTGGGGAACACCCCCATCTGGTTCTTCAAACGGTTGTGGAGCCGGGCATCCTGCCAGTACTGCTCCTGCTGCTGCGGCTGCAAGGGCTGTTCTTAGTCCTGACCAAACTTCGTTACGCATACTCAAAAGTCTCCTCGATTTCTCAGGTATTTTCAACAAGATTTGTACAACCGAGAGTTGTACTTCGGGAGCGTGTATAGGTTGTATACAGTGGCGTGTCAATATAACTTTCCATGTGTCTGGACTGGGGGGCTGTGCCAAATAAAAAACCCCGCTGCTAAGCGGGGTTTTTCAGAGAGCTGTCCGAAAAAAAATCTACTCGCGTTCATAAATTTTTTTCTCCAGCTGCTCAACCCTTTTGCGCAAGGCGTCATTTTCGGCTTTCAGTTCCCGCAGGGCTTCAATAGCAGCCCCGATCAGGTGTTCATAATTGACCATTTTCATGCCAGTTTCTGTCTCCTTGACCAGCTCCGGGAATACAGCCTCAACCTCCTGTGCGATGACCCCTATATCAGCAGGTGATTTTGGATCGGCCTTCCAGCCACTGAGAGGATTCTTCCAGTCATAATAAACACCACGGATTTTCAGCAATTTTTCCAGAGCGTCATCGATAGGACGAATATTCTCTTTCAGGCGAATATCGGACGGGCCATCTTCAAGGTCGATCTTGTACCAGTTACCATCTTCCCGTCGGCCACGAGCACGAACATAGAATTCTGCTTCCTGATAAAAATCTACCTGGTTGTTAAAAACAGCCGGGGTGTTGACAGTCAGTGTGCCAACACCAACACCTGGACGGACATTAATTTCTGTAGAGCCATTGAGGAATGTCTGGCCGTTGACAGTAAGGGGGGCGCCTTCGATGTTGACAGCGCCAGAAAATCTCGCGGCCCCCATGACCCGGAGACAGAAATTGTTCACGCCACATTCATCAGTTACCCGGAGTTCTTCAAAGAAGCTTTGCCCTCTTGCGGATACTCCGCCCTCTGTAACGATATCTCCGTCTGGCTCAATCCTGGCCTGCGCAGCACCACAGTTAAACACATCCGTCCCACAGCCCACATTCAGATTGCCATTGAACCCTGCGTCATGGCTGACACCCAGCCGCCCACGCACATCCAGCATTACTGGCGATGACATGTCGGCCCTGCGGATGAAGACCTGAGGCTCAGCCATTATGAAGAGTTGGTCCTGGCCTATGACGCTGGTCACATTGTTCAGGCTGTTGCGGTTCATATCGATGTTCGTGTTCATGCGATTGAACTCGGGATGCCCGGCCACCACATCCCGGTACAGGAACGGCGAGCCCAGATCGGTTGTGGCAAACATCGTCCCTGTGATGATGTCTCCCGCAGCCATGGGAATGACGCCGGCAAAGTCAGACACAGGCCGTGTCCAGCCGCCGTAAGCCCCGCGAATCACCGGAGCGCCCGGAGGCTCGTCGCTGTAGAGCGTCCCCGCATCAGCCCCGATCATCCCCACGATCCGCGCCGCGCGCAGGTCGTCCACAGGGATCGTTGCTCCCGTAGAGGCCACAAAGGTCTCCACGTTCGTGCCATCATGGCGCACCAGCACCTGGTACCGCTGCCCCAGCGGATTCGTGTCCGAGACATTGGGGGAGAGGAAGGCGGGCTGAAGCTCGGGCATCGGAGTCGCGGGATCGTTCACGACTCCGATGATGTGCCACTGATTCGGGGCGAGAAGAACGATTCGCGGCCGCTCGACCTGCGAATACCGATTCGCAGCCTCGGCAATCGCCTTTGTCTGCCGGGCCACAGCCTGGTCCTGCAGCTGCTGGTTCATGCCGCCGATCAGGCGCCACACACCCGCAAACAGAACGCCAAGTACGGCAAGGCCAATGATCAGTTCCACCATCGTGAAACCGCGCTGCCGCTGCATGAAAGAAGAAACGATTCGCATGCTCAATATCCTTCTGGCCAATTCATAACGGTGCATGGCCTATGACAAGACGACCATACAATTATCACCAAACCGTTC
>JALYJY010000071.1:0-4654 GCA_030775045.1 Pseudomonadota bacterium
TCCATGGACAGGGCCTCGTTCAGCGCCTGGGCCAGCGCATCTGGATCACCGGGGGGAACCACCCAGCCCGTCTGGCCCTCGACCACGGTTTCCCGGACGGCACCGTGGCTGGTCACCACCACCGGCTTGCCCATGGCCTGGGCCTCGGCAATCACGCGACCAAAAGCTTCCGGACCGGTGGAGGCCGACACGACAACATGGGCCAGCATGAAGGCCGCGGGCATATCGCTGCAGTGATCCACCAGCCGGACCGCGTGGCCCAGCCCCAGGGTCCGGATCCTGTCCATCAGCTCCTGCCGGTAGGCTGTACGCCCCTGATCCCCGCCCACCAGAAGGCAGAAAATATCCTGCCGACCCATGCGGTGGATGGCGTCGATCAGGACTTCCTGCCCCTTCCAGCGGGTCAGGCGGCCAGGCAGCATGATCACCGACCGGTCCTCGGGCACATTCCACTGTTTCATCAGCTGCAGGACACGGGTGACCGGCACCCTGTCCGGAGAAAACTGGTCCAGGTCCACGCCCCGGTGGATCATGCGGATACGCGCAGGATCAACGCCATAGCTGCTGACGATATGATCACGGACAAAGCCGGAGACCGCAATGATCCGCTCCCCCTTTGCCATCACCGAATTGTACAGGCGCTTCCACCGGTTGCCGAAGTTATAGGGCGCATGGAACGTGGTCATGAACGCAGCGCCACAGCGCCGCCCCGCCAGCCATGCGCTCCAGGCCGGAGCACGGCTGCGGGCGTGGATAATATCGACCCGGTTCTCCCGGATGATCCTTTCCAGCTTCCGCGCGTTGTTCCAGATAACAACAGGATTCTTGCTGGCCAGCGGCAGGACGATATGACGCACGCCGGCCCGCTCCAGCTCCCGCACCATGGGGCCGCCTTCCGACGCGACAAGAGGTTTTCCACCGGCCTGCGCCAGGGCAATGGCCACGTCGATGCAGCCGCGCTCGGCCCCGCCGGTGACAAGGCCAGGGATGACCTGCAGCACAACAGGTCTTCCTGCATCAGGGGGGCTTTTCTCCGGCCCGGGGATATGGGAAGAACTCATACAACAAGGATATAAAACATGACAGACAGATTGCCAATTGCCGATACGCATCTTGCCTTTGAAAAACTGGAAGGCTCCGGCCTTGGCATCCTGTTTCTTCACGGCCTGCGCTCGGACATGAATGGCGCCAAGGCTCTGGCGCTGGACACCTGGTGCCGGAAGCAGGGCCGCGCGCTGGTCCGGTTCGATTTCCGCGGCCACGGGCAGTCCGGCGCGCAATTCACGGACTGTACCCTGTCCACCTGGATCGAGGATGCCATGGCCGTGCTGGACACCCTGACAGCAGGCCCGCAGATCGTCGTGGGGTCTTCCATGGGCGGCTGGGTCATGCTGCACCTGGCCCTGCGCCGGCCGGACCGGATCGAAGGCCTGGTCGGGCTGGCCGCCGCGCCTGACTTTACGTACGACCTGCTGACCGGCGCAATGACGGATGCGCAGAGGCAGGAGCTGGACCGCGCCGGCATCATCCACTGCCCCTGCGACCAGGGCGATCCATACCCGATCACAAAAGCCCTGATCGAGGACGGAAACAGGCTCCGGGTTCTGGACAAACCCCTTGGTATCCCCTGTTCTGTCCGCCTGCTGCAGGGCATGCAGGACCGGGATGTGCCCTGGGAAACGGCCCTCCGGCTGGTTCAGGCCCTGGAGTCTCCGGATGTCCGGCTGATCCTCATCAAGGACGGCAATCACCGCCTGTCCCGCGACCAGGACATCGCCTGCCTTCTGGACACCGTCGCAGGCCTGCTATAATGGAGAAGGAATGAAACCCATGCTCCCCTTTTCCAGGCTGTCCAGGGTCCTTCTGGCAACCCTGCTGGTCCTGTCCTGCAACCCGGACACACCGGATTACAGCCCGCTGGTACCCCACAGGGCTGAATACCGGCTGTCCCTGGAATCGGCCAGGAACGGCAGCATGGTTACGGGCGTCAGCGGCACCATGACCTATGAACTTCAGAATTCCTGCGACGGCTGGATCACGCAGCAGGTCTTTGACATCCGCTTCCTGCAGGCCGACGGCGAGGAGATCAGCACACGGAACGAATACAACGGCTGGGAATCGAAAGACGCAGACCTCTACCGGTTCAATGTGCGCAAAGCCACCAATGGCGAGGCAGATGAGGCTCTCGCAGGCTCGGCCAGCCCCGGACGGCGGCACTCCATGACAGCCCGTTTCACAAGGCCCGAGGCCCGGCAGATCGACATGGAAGGCGACATCCTGTTCCCCACACAGCATACAGCGCTGTTGCTGGAAGCAGCACAGAAAGGGGAACAGCTTTTCACGGGAAAGGTCTTCGACGGTTCTGACACCGCAGGAGAGACAGAAATCAGCGCATGGATCTCGCCCCCCCGGACCGACCCTGTCGTGGAAACCACATCCCCTCTGGTCAGTAACAGAAAATACTGGCCAGTCCGCTTCGCCTTTTTCCCGGCATCCAGTACCCAGGCCGTACCCGACTATGAGGCCACAACCCGGGTCTATGACAACGGCGTCTGGGGCAACATGGTTTTTGACTACGGCACCTTCCAGGTCCGGGCTACTCTCGAAAAGCTGGAACAAATCAGGGGACCCGCCTGTCCATGACCCCCTCCCCTTGCCTCTTTTGGGGGAAGTGGGTATACTTCGCACAATCATAAGGGGAAACGTCCTGTTTCCCTGCATTCCTGTCCTGCCTCGAGGATATTTCCATGTCCATCCGTACTCGCCAGACGCTTTCCTCATCCTCCGTTCTTGCCGTTGTGATGGCTCTTTCAGCGGCCGCGCCCGCATACGGCGCAGGCTTCTACATCCAGGAGCAGAGCGTGACAGGCTTGGGACGGGCCTTTGCGGGACAGGCCGCTGATCCGCTGGACGCCAGCACTGTTTATTCCAATCCGGCCGGCATGACAGAGCTGGGCGGCCCCCAGATCTCCCTCGGCGGGCATTTTCTTGTGCCATCCCTTGAGGTTGAGAACGAAGGCACAACCCGCTCCGGGACAGCAGTGTCCGGCAATTCCTCCCATAATTATACGTCCGCTCTTGTCCCCAATGCCTATGCCGCCATGCCTCTTACAGAAGACAACCGCCTGTGGGTTGGACTTGGTGTATCCGCGCCGTTCGGAACCGTCACAGAGTATGAGCCCACATGGTTCGGCCGCTATGACAGCATCCGCAGCGAACTGTTGACCATCGACGTTGCGCCCAGCGTTGCGTACCGCCTGTCCGACTGGCTGTCCGTGGGCGGAGGTATTGATATCCAGTATGCAAAGGCCGAGCTGAGCAACGCCGTGCCCACAGGCGGCCCTGATGCCACGTCCGAAGTCAGCGGCAGCGACATATCCTTTGGCGTGAACCTGGGGGTCCAGATGCGGCCGTGGGACGGCACCAGCATCGGCCTGCACTACCGATCACAGATCACCCATGACATCGAGGGGGATGCCACCGTAAGTACCATTCTTGGCACAACCGTTGCGGATGCCGGTGCAGAGCTGAACCTGCCCGACATCGTCGGCCTTGGCATTTCACAACAGATTACGCCTGACCTGAAGATCCTGGGGCAGGTCAACTGGTTCAACTGGAGCCGGTTTGAGGAAATCCGCGTCGAGACGCCCACGACCACTACGGTGCGCGAACAGGACTATGACGATACCTTTTCCGTCGCGCTGGGAGCTGAATACAGCCTGACTGACACATGGACCCTGCGGGCCGGAACCCAGTGGGATGAAACTCCCACTGTCGACAGCCGCCGCTCGACCCGCATCCCGGATGAGGACCGGATCTGGCTGGCTTTCGGAGCCTCCTACAATCTCAACCCCAATGTGTCGTTTGATCTGGGCTATGCCCATGTCTTCTATAAAACCATTGAGGTAGATGTTACCGATACCTTCACCGCCGGTACAATCCGCACCCGGGCAGAGTTCGAGAACCAGCCCAACATATTCTCCGCCGCCCTGCGGTACAGGTTCTGATGGGCTGGAACCTGTTTTTGCTTTCATATTTCCAGTGTAAGCTCCAGGAACAGTGGGTTTTCAGGAGTATCTTTCATGCCCCATATCAAAGGCCTTCTTGAGCAGACAACCCGAAAACAGCTGAAAGAAATTCACAACAGCTGTCCGACCCCCATCACACATGGTCCGCCGGATAAACTGAGAGATGGGAATCCTGACTACCAGAAACATCTTGATAAACTTCTAGAAGCCGGTTCCAGACCTCCCCGACCCCGAAATCCCGTAGTATGAAGGCCCGGCCTTCCTGGCCGTGACGGTGGCGCAGGGCGGGATCTGACAGATAGCGCTCCAGCGCCTGCGTCAGGGCCGGAACATCCCGCGGCGGAACCAGTGTTCCTGTTACCCCATCCACCACCGCATCCACACAGCCCGTGACCGCGGTCGCCACAACAGGCAGTTCCATGGCTGAGGCCTCCAGAACCACCCCAGGCAGGCCTTCGCGATAGCTGGGAAGCACAAACACATCCATGGCGGAATACAGCGACGGCAGATCCTCGCGCCGCCCGGTCAGTATGACGCGGGGGTCTTCCTTCCACGCCTGCAGGATGGCCGGCGCAACCGGCTCCCGCTCGTCCAGAATCCCCACCAGCATCAGCCGCAGCTGTGGC
>JALYJY010000071.1:4664-9395 GCA_030775045.1 Pseudomonadota bacterium
GACCAGGCACCCGCCAGTTCTGCCATACCTTTGTCGTGACTCAGGCGGCCCACAAACCCGATCACCGGATCATCCGGAGCCAGACCCAGCGCGCTGCGGATCCTCTGCCTCTCCCCGGCCGGCAGCCGTTCCGGATTGAACAGCCCGTCCGTATCCACGCCGCCGATGCTGCCATTCAGAGGCACCTCGATCCGACGGGCAGGATAAATCCCCTCCTTTTCCGCCTCCCCACGCAAGGAGCGGCTGACGCACAGGACCCGGTGGGCTGTGCGACAGGAAATCCGTTCGGCCATCTTCAGGACAAACCGCTTCCACCCGCGCTGGGTCACAAAGGGAAAGCCATGAATGTGATAGATCACCCGCGGCACGCCGGCCAGCCGGGCCGACAGCGTGCCCAGAAGGCCGCCCTTGGGCGTGTGGGTATGCACCACATCGGGCTTCAGGCGGCGGAACAGGCGCCATAGCTGCCACAGGGATTTCAGATCAGTAAATGGTGCAATCCGCCGCTCGATAGGCACAGCGTGGGGCGTAATGCCTTCCCGGGCTGTAAAGTCATACAGCTGCTGTCCGGGAGAGGTCACCACGTGCACGTCCACACCCCGGGCCCTCAGCATCGCCGCCTGGCCCCGGATGAACACCAGCGCCCAGGGAACATTGAATACGTGCACAAGCCGTTTCAGCGGACGGTTATTCATGCCGGAAAGGCCTAGTCAGCAGGATCCGGATGGTCTCGTCCACCCGGGCCCCGTGATTGAGAATGGTGTCAACAGCGGCGCAGATGGGCATGTCGATCCCCAGCCGCTGCGCCAGGGCCATCACAGCCCCGGCGGTGGGCAGGCCCTCCACCACACCCTGGCGCCCGGCCATGATCTCTTTCAGGGGCTTTCCCTGGCCGATCTCATAACCCAGCGACATGTTGCGGGACTTGCGGCTGGTGCAGGTCAGGATGATGTCGCCAAAGCCCGACAGACCCATCATGGTCTCGGCCCTGCCGCCCAGCGCTGTGGCCAGCCGGGTGATTTCCGACAGGCCGCGGGTAATCAGGGCCGCACGGGCATTTTCCCCCAGCCCCTTCCCTTCCACAATACCGCTGGCGATGGCCAGCACGTTTTTCACAGCACCACCCACTTCGGCGCCAATGACATCCGTACATACATAGGGCCGGAACACGGGGCTTCCCAGTGCGGCCGCCAGAGCCTGCCCCAGTGCCGGATCGGCGCAGGCCAGCGTAACGGCTGTGGGCAGTCCACGGGCCACTTCTGTGGCAAAAGTGGGCCCGGACAGGGTCGCCACGGAATGGCCGGAAAGTTCCTCTGCCGTCACTTCGGACAACAGCTTGCCCGTGCCAAGCTCAATCCCCTTGGCGCAGAGAATAACAGGCACAGTGTCTGCCAGAACAGGACGCAGGGCGCGGCATGTCTCACGCACCACCTGGGCCGGCGTGACCAGAAGCACAACATCAGCGCCAGCCAGATCCTTCAGGCTGTCCGTTATGCGAATACGTCCCTCCAGCGGGATCCCCGGCAGATAGCGGGTATTTTCCCGGCGGGTCTGCATCTGCCTCACCAGGTCCGGGTCCCGCGCCCACAACAGCACATCGCGTCCAGCCCGTGCGATGGCCAGCGCCAGTGCCGTTCCCCAGGCGCCAGGCGCCACAATCCCGATGGTCTGAAAATTCATGAGACCTCTTGCAGAACCCGCTGCGGTGCGGGTGTAAGGAACGAGGACCGCAGAACCGGAGTGTACACAATAGTACATGAGGATTCGAGGATCGCAGTGACGTAACAATCACCCACCGCAGTAGGGTTATGGAGGAGGTCTATGCTTTTACTCCTGCTCCCGTGGCTGGTGGAGCGTCCGGATCCAGCGGCCAGCGCGGACGGGGCGCAAAATCCAGCCCGTCTGTCCAGCCAGCCTGGAAGCGCTCGATCCCCGCCCAGGCAATCATGGCCGCGTTATCCCCACACAGGGCCAGAGGCGGCGCCACAAATTCAAATCCACGATCCTGCGCCAGGGCGGCCAGAGCGGCACGGACAGTCTGGTTGGCCGCCACGCCGCCAGCCACCACCAGGGTTTTCCCCTGCGGATACATCTGCCGGAACATCTGCATGGCCCGGGCGCAGCGGTCCACCAGGGATTCGCTGACCGCCTGCTGGAAGGCCGCCGCCATATCCGCCACATCCTGCGGATCCAGGGAACCGTACGGCCTGGATGGCAGGCGCTGGCGCACCGCTGTCTTCAGGCCCGAAAAGGAAAAATGGCAATCCGGCCGCCCCTTCATGGGCCGCGGCAGGTCAAAGCGCCCGGGATCCTTTGCCTGTGTAGCAGCCTTTTCCACCAGAGGCCCGCCGGGATAGCCCAGCCCCAGCATCTTCGCCACCTTGTCAAAGCATTCCCCCACCGCATCGTCGATGGTGGTGCCCAGACGGCAATAGCGTCCCACGCCTTCCACTGCCAAAAGCTGGCAGTGCCCGCCGGACACCAGCAGCAGCAGAAACGGATAGCCCACATTGTCGGACAGCCGAGGGCTCAGGGCGTGGCCTTCCAGATGGTTCACGGCAATGAGCGGCAGGTTCCGGGCGACGGCAATGGCCTTGGCCGCCATGACGCCCACCATAACCCCACCGATCAGGCCGGGTCCGCCTGTCACAGCCACCGCCGACAGGTCATTCAGGGTCACACCCGCCTCGTCCAGACTGCGCAGGATCAGGGAGTCCAGATGATCCAGATGGGCCCGGGCCGCCAGCTCGGGCACCACGCCACCAAAGGGCCTGTGGTTCTTCAGCTGGGACAGCACAAGGTTCGAGCGGATGGTACGGTCGCTGTCCACAACCGCCGCTGCCGTCTCGTCACAGCTCGATTCAATACCCAGAACAATCATGGGCCAAGGATAGAAACCGGGAAGACAGGCTTCAAGGAGAAATGTGTTTCCTCACCCTTCGACAGGCTCAGGGTGAGGAGGTGGTGAAGCCTCATGGTGAGCCTGTCGAACCATGAGGCAAACATCCTTCAGGCCCCTGGCGCAGTACCTCCTGGTGCTTCAGGCTTTACCTCACGCCTGCCCCGGATTGCGCTGGAGTATTCTTCCAGAACCTCACCTGTATGGCGATCCAGCCTCTGGATGACAACATGCAGTCCAGCGGGAACATTGCTGTCAGGTTCCAACACAACCTTCGCAAGGTCATCTCCAATTCCCAGAACAACATCAGGAACAGTAATCAGCTGTCCTTTTTCCACTCGCATCCATCTGCCTGTATCAATATTGAGCCAGCGGGCCCGATAAATCTCTGGACCTGAAGCAGTCTCCATCAATCGGACGTCCTCAGAAATCCTGATGCCAGATGATGCCTGCCCTTTCGGAAGAGGTTGCCATATCCGTCCCTGGCCGTACAGAATTCCTGCCTGCCAAAGGCATTCAAAGTGCGGGAAGAAATAGTCTCTTTCTTTAACCAGATCGGCAAAATCCTTTCTGTAACAGGAAATCAATCCCGCTATCTGATATGCCTCAAATGCCTGCGGGTTCCGCAACGCCATTTCATGAAGACACGCAATAACAGACATGCCGACAAGTCGTGGTCGGACAGACATGACAAGCTCCATAACAGAATGATAGACTGTTGCGGTCACAGTATCACCAGGCACTGAAAGCATAACAAAAATCAGCCATGAAATTCTCCCTCCCCCCCCACCGCACCCTGGTCCTGCTTCTGGCGCTGGCGTCGGCCCTGATGCTGGGCGCCGCACTGGCATCCCAGCACCAAGGTGGCCTTCACCCCTGCGCCCTGTGCCTGTGGCAGCGCTGGCCCCACGGTGTTGTGGCTGTCCTTGGGGCTCTCAGCCTGTGGCTGGGCCAATCGGCCCCCCACCGGAAGACCCTGATCCTGATGGGCCTGGTCCTGCTGGCAGGTGCGGGGATTGCCCTGTTCCACGTGGGCGTGGAACAGCACTGGTGGGCCGGAACGGCCAGCTGTGGTGGCGGCCTGGCAAAATCCGTATCACTGGAAGAGCTTGTCAACCGGATCCGTACCGCTCCCATGGTCCGCTGTGACACCGTGGCCTGGTCCCTGTTCGGCATTTCCATGGCCGGCTATAATGGCCTGATCTCCCTGCTGCTGGGCCTCGTGGCTCTGACCGGTGCATGGAAAGGCAAAGCCTGATGGGCACGCACATTCCTGATACCCTGCCCGGTCTTCCGGGTAACACTCCGCCGGCCCAACAGCGGGTCGACCGCATGATCCGCGTCAACCACGCCGGGGAATACGGGGCAAAACGGATCTATGAGGGCCAGCTGGCGGTTCTGGGCAAAAGCCCGGTCGCCCCGGTACTGGAGCATATGGCACAGCAGGAACAGCACCACCTGAAAGCCTTTGAGGACATGATCGTCCGGCGCCGGGTGCGGCCCACGGCGCTCAGCCCCCTGTGGCACGTGGCCGGCTATGCCCTGGGCGCTGCAACGGCCCTGATGGGCACCCGGGCCGCAATGGCCTGCACGGTGGCGGTGGAAGAGGTGATCGACGAGCACTATCGCCGCCAGCTGGAGCAGCTGCCCCCCGATGAGGCAGAACTGCGGGCGAATATCGAGAAATTCCGGGCCGAGGAACTGGAACACCGGGACATCGGCCTTGAGCATGAGGCAGAAAAAACACCCGCGTACCGTCTGCTCAGCGTGGCTATCAAAACCGCCTCACGCACAGCCATCTGGCTGTCGGAAAGGATCTGACCATGGGTATG
>JALYJY010000072.1:0-3741 GCA_030775045.1 Pseudomonadota bacterium
GCGCAGGGGCACCCCTTGCCCCCGGTGCGGATCGCCATCGGCTTTCCCTCGACCGGCCGTAAGGGCCGCGTCATCGGCGAATGCTGGGATTCTTCCGCCAGTGCCGACCGCCACCATGAAATCCTGATCCGGCCCGACCAAGCCGATTGTATCGAGGTGGCCGCGATCCTGGCGCATGAGCTGATCCATGCCGCTGTCGGCATTCCGGCGCGGCATGGACCGCGCTTCCGGCGCGTTGCGCTCGCCATCGGCCTCACCGGCAAGATGACGGCGACCCGGCCGGGGCCGGACTTCCTCGCGCGTGCCGCGCCGCTGCTGGAGCAGATAGGCCCGCTGCCGCACGCTGCGCTCGGCTTTGGCCGCTCGACCGGCCCCCGCAAGCAGGGCACACGCCTCATCAAATGCGAATGCCAGGAATGCGGCTATATCGCCCGCGTCGCCCGCAAATGGCTGGAGGATGCCGGCGCGCCGCATTGCCCCGATCATGGACCGATGCGGCATGACGATGCCGAGGCGGAGGAAGTGGAGAGCGTTTAAACGCCACCGACACTTTCTTGCGAATCGTTCTTGAAATTTGCGCTCCGAGCTATAGGCTCGGAGCGCATTCGGGATGGCTAAAGCCAGCCCGACAAGGAGAGTGTTATGAGAGCGTGGAGCGCGACAGCATGTTAGGCAGCCTGTGCAGGGTGTGGCGTCCTTGCCACGATCCTGCACAAAAAGCCGATTTTCCCTGCACAAATCCTGCACAGGCAAAATCATGCCATTTTTATCTTTTAATAACAGCTATCTATGGGCGTTGAAATCTACTCAAGGGAGAGAGGTATTCTTTTTCCTCTTCCGGAACCCGGTGGTCCAGCTTTCGCGCAGCGGAAGGAGAAATCTCACGGACCTGTTCGAAGGCTGTCCACAAAAATTGTGGATCTGCAATATGGGGCGGAAGCTACTGTACTATAAGGCCTCATGATCTGGGCACCTGTCAGGAGTATATCATACAAGGGGCCATATACATATGCCGGGGGACGGCCCTCTCTTGTCGCAGGCTGGAGGTAAACATCACTTGATGGTTGCTCCGGTTTTTACTTCTCTCATTTCCATTCTTATGGCGCGAGAATCATCGTCGACGTGAAAACGGGCGAATGTTCCCTGTGGCGCCAGAGGGAAGCATAAACTGTTTTCGCCACTGACTGTTATCTGGCCCCATACGTTAAGAACCCTGGCTCCAGTATCTGGATTTTCATAAACGAATTTTTTCGTACGGTACTCTACGGAACAGAGCGTATTTCCCACAGGTATTTTTCCGTCTGCGTAAATCGTAAAATCACCATCGTCTCCAGGTGTTATGTTTGCGTTGAACTGGTGCGAGGGAGGAAGGTCGCATGCAGGGATACTTGGCGGGAACTCAGGTTGTTCTGTTTCCTGGGGGCCACACCCCGTCACTATGCCAAAAATAGCCAATAATGCGGAAGGTTTCAAATGAGGCATTTTCTATTCCCCTGTTTGTTTCACGCAACGCCTATCCTAAGTATAAATCGTGAAAATATTGTAAATATTTAGCAATTTTATGCTTGCTTCCCTTCCGTTTTCCTCTTCCTGAATGCAGCCGCCCAGCCTTCGCGGATCATTGTTTTCGGGCGGGAGACCGCCAGCGCATTGGCAGGCACGTCATCCGTGATTACGCTGCCTGCGCCCACGTACGCGCCGTCGTGGACTGTGACCGGGGCGACAAGAGCGGTGTTGGAGCCAATCATGACGCCTGCGCCAATCTTGCTCTCGTGCTTGTCAAAGCCGTCATAGTTGCACGTGATGGTGCCCGCGCCGATGTTGGTGTTCTCGCCCACCGTGGCGTCGCCCACATAGCTGAGATGGTTGACCTTGGCCTTTTTGCCGATGCGGGCTTTTTTGACCTCGACAAAATTGCCGATCTTCGCACCCTCCTGCAGGACCGTTCCGGGTCGCAGGCGGGCAAAGGGACCAGCCGAAGCGCCGGGGCCAATGCGCGCTCCTTCGATATGGGAAAAGGCGTGGATCACTGCGCCGCTTTCCACTGTTACGCCGGGTCCGAAAAACACATTGGGTTCGATCCGCACATCCGGGGCCAGCACCGTGTCCGCGCTGAAGTATACCGTGGCCGGATCCACCAGGGTTACGCCGGCTGCCATGGCCGCGCGGCGCATGCGGTCCTGGAACACCTGTTCCACAGCGGCCAGCTCGCTGCGGCTGTTGACGCCCAGCACATCCTCTGACGGGCCTTCCACAACGGTGCAGGCGTAGCCGGCCTGGCGGGCGTGGCGCACCATATCCACCAGATAGTACTGGTTCTGGGCGTTGCGGTTATCCAGCCGCTCCAGAAGCTCTGGCAGGTGCGCACCGTCCAGCGCCATAATCCCGCCGTTGCACAGGGGGATCGCTCGCTGCTGGGGTGTGGCGTCCACGTACTCCACAATAGCTTCCAGCTGCCCTTGGCTGTCCAGCACCAGCCGGCCATACTGGGCAGTATTTTCCGGACGCATACCATAGACTGTTACGGCGGGATTTTCAGGGTTGCGACGGGCTGCTGTCAAGCGCTGGAGGCTGTCCGGCGTCACCAGCGGCGTGTCGCTGAAGGCCACCAGTACATCGCCTCTGAACCCCTTCAGGTACGGCAGGGCGGCTTTCAGGGCATCGCCCGTGCCCAGCTGTTCATTCTGGATCACGGTGGTGTGGGGCTTCACAGCCTCCTCCACCGCGGGCATTCCAGGGGCCACCACCACGATGATCTTTTCCGGCGACAGGCTTTCGGCGGCCTTCACCACATGCTGGATCATGGGTCTGTTACCCACGGGGTGCAGCACCTTGGGCAGGGACGATTTCATGCGCGTGCCCTGGCCGGCCGCCAGGATGACGCAGATGAGGGGAACGGGTTTCATGCGGACCTTTCTTTCAGCTGCGTCCTGCGTACCAGCAGCAGGATGATCATGCAGGAGTTCATGAAGCAGATGGTAACTGCATACAGGGCTGTCGTCAGGGTATAATTCTGAAGAGCCAGAAGGCTGAAGATACAGGAAGACATACTGATAACAAAAAAGCTGATGGTTTCCGTAAAAGGTTCCTGCCAGCTTTTCCTGAAAGTGGGAAAATATCCCAGGGAATCGATCACCGAGACAAGAATGATGGCCGTCAGTCCGTCCCCGGTCCGAACATAGACGGCCAGTGTCAGAAAGGATGCAACCAGGCACGCTGTATCAAAGCGGGTGATATTCCGGGTGCCGAACCTGAAAGACAGCAGAAAAATGATGAAACAGAAAAAGGCTCCTGTCGCCGTGGCCCATGCCCCGTACCCTGCACCGTCGCTGAACTGTGCAAACGCCCCCATCGCCTGCAGGATTGCCCAGATCAGCCAAGTATAGATATGCGGCTGCGTTTTCCCTTTCAGGATATCGCGGATGTAAGGGAGAATGGAAATGACAACCAGAAAAGTCGAGATGAACCCAAAGGCAAGTTTCAGATCGGGGGGCATGGTTGTCATCCTGAAGGAGCGGCAGCGACTGAAGGATCTGCTGCTGTTGAAGAAGATCCTTCGCTGCGCTCAGGATGACAAGCAAAAAACGTACAGGAAAAAGCAATTCATCTGTCAACCGGCAGATTTTCTCCTTGACGGCGAATCGGTGGTTGCGCGATTCTGGCAGAAATCGATTCGAACGGGAGTCCGTCATGTCCCTGCGCTGGATGATCTGTGTTCCCCTGGCTCTGATGCTTTCAGGG
>JALYJY010000072.1:3751-9391 GCA_030775045.1 Pseudomonadota bacterium
CCATCACGGAAAAGTCTGTCATGGACCATGCTGTTTCAATAGCCATGGATGAAGACTGCAACATGATGAAGCGCAGCGAGCGCGAGGGCAATTACTGCGTCGACTGGAACTACAAGCGCAAGCCGGAGGTGGTGGAGGCGCCGGTGACAGTTGCCTCGACCATGGACGCTCCGTTTCCTGTTATTTCTGACCTTGCGCCCGGATCGGCAGCCCTGCCGCACCATGGGACCCTGACGCCCGGGGAATACCATCTGGTGGCCACGGGTTCCGGAGCGGGAACTTCCGCACCGGAAAAGACCGTATCATCGGCTGATGGTTCCTTCGATGGCAGCCGCTGGAAGCCCCTGAACCTGCCGCGTGCGGGGACATCTGCACAGGAACGTTGATTTTTGCCTGCCGGATGGCGCATTCTGGGCCCGCAAAAGAACAACCGGTTTTGATGGAGCCCGAGCATGTTGACAGTTGGTGACCGTTTTCCCCATTTCAGCCTGAAAGCCGCTACGGACGCGAACCACCCGAAGGTGCCGTTCCCCGTCCTCAGTAACGAAAGTTTCAAGGGCAAGTGGCTGGCTGTTTTCTTCTGGCCCAAGGATTTCACCTTCGTGTGCCCCACGGAAATCGCCGCTTTCGGAAA
The DNA here is from genome assembly GCA_030775045.1 of Pseudomonadota bacterium. Lineage (NCBI taxonomy): Bacteria > Pseudomonadati > Pseudomonadota > Pseudomonadota bacterium. Next base: position 4,386 of record JALYJY010000072.1, read on the forward strand.
GCTGAACGCCCAGTTCGCCGAGCGTGACACCCAGGTTCTGGGCGTCTCCACAGACAGCGAGTTTGTACACCACGCATGGCGGACCCAGCATCCTGACCTGAAGAACCTGCCGTTCCCCATGCTGGCGGACGTGAAGCGCGAGCTGACCTCCAGCCTCGGCGTTCTGGACCGCAAGGAAGGCGTGGCCATGCGCGCCACCTACCTGGTGGATCCGGACGGCGTTATCCGTTTTGTGTCGGTCCACGACCTGTCCGTCGGCCGCAATGTCCAGGAAGTGCTGCGTACTCTGGATGCCCTGCAAACTGATGAACTCTGCCCGTGCAACTGGCAGAAGGGCGAAAAAACAATCGAGATTGCGTAAGGAAAAGGCTTTTCCCATGACGGTTGAGGCGCTGAAAGCCCGCATTCCGGATTATGCCAGGGACATCCGGCTGAACCTGTCCAGCGTTCTGGCCTCCACGCACCTGACACCCCGCCAGGCGTGGGGTGCGGCACTGGCCTCGGCCATCGCGGCGCGGAACGGGGATCTGGTCCGGGCCATTACAGCCGATGCGCAGGCTCACCTGACGCCGGAGGAGGCGAATGCGGCCCGGGCCTCGGCCGCCATCATGGGCATGAACAACGTGTACTATCGTTTTGTCCATCTGGCGGGCAACAAGGATTATGGCTCCATGCCTGCCCGGCTGCGCATGAATGTTCTTGCCAATCCCGGTGTGGACAAGGTGGATTTCGAGCTGTGGTCCCTTGCGGTTTCGGCCGTCAATGGCTGCGGCCTGTGCATCGAGGCGCACGAGCGGGAATTGCTGGAAAAGGGCGCCAGCCGCGACATGATCCAGGATGCAGTGCGCATCGCAGCGGTCGTCCATGCAGCGGCTGTGACCCTGGATGCCGAGGCCAGTTCCCCTCCATAACCTTGACTGCGGCGGCTGGTTCCGTCTGTGGCTTTTATTTTCCGGTCTTTCCCCGGCCGGATTTTGCCGCGCCATTTTCCGGCGGCTCCTTTATTTCCGGATTTTTGACTGGCTCCCTGATTTCGGGAGAGGCAGCCTTGCGCCCCTTGACCGGATGGGCCGGGGTGCTGATCCACGCCGGCGGGTCGCTGGCGGGAAAGGATTCCGCAGAAGCCTCGTCAACAGGATCCATCTTCTTTTTTCCGGGCATTGTTTTCTCCGTCTGTTCCAGCAGGAAACGTCCGGACGGGCTCAAGGTTCCAGTTTACTCCGTCCCGCCGGGAGCGTCCTGTTCCGGTTCCGGCCGGAAGGCAAGGGAGCGGCCGTCGGCTGTACGGATCTCCAGCCCTCCGTCAGGATTGCGCACGATCCGGCCGCCGGCGCCCAGAGTGGCGGTAAAGCGGTTCTCCAGTTCCATGACCGGCGGCGGACAGGCCATTTTCGTGCCGATCATGGGGGATGTGACCTTCAGGGTTTCTTCCTGAAACTCATAGGTTGCGGAATAACGGTTGCAGCCGGATTTTCCCGCCATGCGGTCTTCTTTAAAGACCAGATCGAACCGGGCTTCTGACGCAACTGGCTGGCCATCCATGGCGTCCAGAACCCAGATGTGGCCGAACAGGGAGGGCATGGATCCACCGGCGGCTCCTGCCGCGCCTGTCGGGTTTTCAGGCGGAGCCGGTGATGGTTCCGCCGGAAGCGGTTCGGCTTTCGGGGCCGGACCGCCGCAGCCGGTCAGGGTGCTTCCGTCCACCTGTACGGTGACCTGGTTGGGAAAATTCCTGCCGCTCATGACGTCCTGGCAGGCTGTGTAGACGATCCTGACGTCCACTGTCCCGTCCGCGGTCTGGAAACGGTACGTCCGTCCACCGGATATCTTTTCCGGTTTTGCCGGAGGTGCAGTGAATTTCTTTTCGCCATAGCCGGTGGCCAGTTCCAGCCCCTGGTCCGTGATGACCATCAGCCATCCCGGCTCGTTCCCCACGGCGAGATAGGCCTGGGATCCCTCTTTCTGGCAGGCATTCAGGGCAAGAAGCATGAACAGGGCAGGCAGAAAGCGTTTCATGGAAGCAACTCCGGAATGACAGAAATATGGAGGCAGTCTTGAACAAAACGTCCGGTCCGTCAATCCGCCTTCGCCCTGCGGGCTACGGCGCGACAAGTCCGCCTTCGCCCGGATCCGGTTCGGGGTTCGGCGCGACAGGCCCGCCTTTCCGACTGCACTTACTGCACAGTAACTGCACACAATTGCACCTTAACTGCACCATAACTGCACATTAAATGCACGGGTGTGCAGCGGAAAAACCCCTGTACCAGCCTGCGTTTTCTGAAAATTATCCCCATTAACTGCACCCTGCGGGAGGGAGTGCAGTGGTTAACATTGCGAGTCCGTAATCATTCCTCATCATTTGTCATCATTTGGGTGTGGTGACGCCTGATCCCTCATCCGCCCGGAGAGGGTGTTTTCGTCCATATTGACAATGTGAAGGAGCCGTCTGCTTTCTTCAGGTTACGGCGTGACAGATCTGCCGTCGCCTGCCTGAAAGCAGAACCCTCCCTGTACAGGACCGGGGCCAGAGTGTCAAGAACAAAAGAAGAACATTCTGTTACGGACCGTCGAACCTGCGCACCAGCCGCGACAGCCAGTTGCCCGGTTTTTCATCGCTGCAGACCGCGCCGGTCCGGAAAATAATACTTTCGCTGGACGCTGTTATTCTGGGAAGCGCTGCAGCTTTTTGCAGGCAAGCCCTGAAAGGAAACCGCATGTCTCTGGTCAGTGAAGAAGCGAAAACGGCTTTTATGGCAGTATGCCGCCATGACCGGTGGCAAGGCACCGGAAAGATTATTCGTGAGGCCCTCTGCTTTCCTGAAATGCGCCAGAACATGGAAGCACTGAGGGAACTGGTCCAGATCCTGTCCGGACAGCAGATGAACACCGATACGGCTCCTTATGTAATCCGGGAGGTCCTGGATGCGGCTGAAAAGATTATCGGGGCCGGAAATACGCTTCAGCTGATGAAGGTCGAGAGAGATGGACATGCGGATTATCCCCTGATCCGCCGTACCCTGCAGGACAGCCCTGCTGGCAGGCGGAAAGGATCTTCTGAAGTCTGTTCTGGCCGGTGGCAGCCAGTCCGGGAAACCTGATCCGGAACCAGCCCTGAAAGCTTTTGGAAATGTGAAGAAATGGGCGGAGAAATTGCAGACGGCCGGGGGCCGTGAACTGGTCATCGATTGCCTTTGCCACGATGGATGTGCGCTCTGGAAGCAGGAGCTGGCTTCTGTATCGGCCCATAAAAAAGATCTGGCCCGGGTAAGGGAGTGGCTTGAGGTTGCCCTGGTTGCCGGGGGTCAGGCACTGGTGGGTGAACTGGCGGATGCAGCGGCAGAGGTCCAGCGGCCCACGGACCCGGCGGTTGCGGATCTTGTTGTTGAATGGGCGCAGAAGTATGGGGACAGTGACCGCCTCCAGAATCACTGGTGGCCGCCTGTCATTGTTCTGGGATCAAAAAGCGAAATCAAGATCGCGGCGCTGACAGAGGCGCTGGAGATCCTGGGTTTCAGGGCTGAAATCATTTCCGTTGATGTGGAATCCGGTGTTCCGCCACAGCCGCAGAATGAGGAAACCCGGCAGGGCGCCATGAACCGCTCCTCCAACGCCATGGCAGCTTACCCGGGTGCCGCAGTCTATGTGGCCATCGAGAATGGAATTTTCCAGCAGCCGGATGGTACATGGGTTGACAAGGCGGTCGTCTGCCTGACCACAAGCGCCGGTAATCATTACACCTATGTTGTCACATTCTCGGACGGTGTGGTGTTTGATACGCAGTATGTTGAGGAGGCCCGTCGGCGTGGCTTTGACAAATATACAGTCGGCCAGGTTATGCAGGAACTGGGCATTGTCAAGGACCACAGGGATCCCCATGCAGACCTTTCCGCAAAACCCCGAAAGGATTTCCTGAAAGAGGCTCTTGTTTCCGTTCTTCCAGAGTTTGCGGAACAGCTGAAAGCGGATCAGAGGCATGCACCCGCAGCAGAGACCAGAGGCCGGACACTGAGTCTCCGGGTGTAATTCACTCCACCGTGACGCTTTTGGCCAGATTATGCGGCTGGTCCACGCCAGCACCTTCTTTGCTGTTTCTGCAAAAGAAAACAGATTGATATATTTCCCGGGCTTGTTATGAAACAACCTCTGTTTCATTAGAAATGAAAACGTTTATCAGGGGTTGATCCATGTCCCGTTCAGTCCGTTCAGTGCTTATGGCCCTGCTGCTGTCCGCTGTTTCCTGTACTTCCAGCCGTCAGGGCATCATGGGGGAGGGAACGGACCTGGGCCGCGCTCTGGAAAAGTTTTTCCCTGTCCAGGAACCGGACAGGGTACTGAAGGTCGCCTATGAGGATCTGAGTCCGCGTCTGCGCGGGGATATTGAAAAAGCCGTCAGGGAAAAGGCCTCCAATGCAAAGATCGAAAAGATGCTTCCCCGGATCGGGCGGGAGGTTTTCCGTCTGGTCAACAAGGATGATGATCTGACATATGAATCCTTTGTGGAGGCCGTCCCGGACTGGGAAAAAAACATGGCATCCATGTTTTCCCTGTCCCGGGGGAACCAGTTTGCCCTGCCGCGGCTGGTGCTGAACGACATACAGAATACCTGCATCGTATTTCACAGCGAACGCATCCGGGATGCCCGTTCCCTGACGGCCGCGCTTCTGAATGTCACTCCGGACATGCTGCCGGATCATCTGCCCCTGTCGGGGGAGGATCTGCTTCTTGCCGTGGAAGCCCATGAAGGGCCTCCGGGGCATTGCGGGCAGGGCTCGGCAATTCCCTTGCCGGGCGGTCTGGGATATGTGCCGCGCCACCCGCTTCTGGTGGAGGCCGGGGCCGACATGGCCGCTGTTCAGTATGTGGCGGAAGAAAGAGGCCCGGAAGTGGCCAGGCGGTTTCTGGAACTGCGGTCCCTGTCCGCGCTTCTGATGGTGCTGGGTGGATACCGGGGTGGAGCAAATCCAGCCTTCATGCGGGCCATTGCCAGTCCTGGTTTCGCCCTGGGC
>JALYJY010000073.1 GCA_030775045.1 Pseudomonadota bacterium
CGGGATCAAACCGCCCCCTGCCCCCCGTCCCGGAAAACTGCCGGTTCTTCCGCCATATCTGCTGAAAGGGGTCAACGACCCGGCCCTGGTCAATGCTGTTTGCCTGAATGAGAGCCGGTGCCGGGCGGACAGCCCCGACAGTACCGAAGGCGCTGTGGGGATCATGCAGATCAAGCCCTCAACAGCAGAGTGGGTGGCTGAAAAACACGGCATTCACTGGGATTCGGTCAATCTTCAGGACCCCCTGGACAATATCCGTCTGGGATCCCTGTATCTGGATATGCTGAAGAAACGGTTCGGAGGACACCCTGTTGTGGCGGCCATGGCCTATCACATCGGCCCCGACAAAATGGAAGGGCATACGAAAGCCCTGGGCATACCTGTCACAGACGCGGAACTGGAAATCTTCATTGGACGGATACCGTCACCGGAAAACAGGATCTATGGCCGGCAGATCTGGCAAAATCTGGATGAGTACCGGAGGCTTCTGTCCGGACAACCGCCGCAGAAACCCGCTTCCCCAGAACCATCCAGACCAGCGGTGTCCAGCGTGACGCGGGCTGCAGACCGGGCAGCAGGAACCCGCATGGCCAAAAGTCTGAAGCCTCCACAAGCCAGACCGGCCGGGACACTGACCACATTCCTGGAGGCGCCGCCTGCAGGAAAGCCGGCTTCTGAAGCTCGCACACTCCGGGACCAGCTTGCGGCAGGCAGGGATCAATGGAAGCCCGGGCGTCTTCCTGTCACGGCAACAGCCCACACCGCGCCCTGATACCCTCAGTTTCTGTGCACTAACCCGCCGCTTCCTGTTTGTCCGCATCCCCGTGAACACCCAGGGATTTCAGCTTGCGGTGGAGGGCCGAGCGCTCCATACCCACAAACGCCGCCGTGCGGGAGATATTGCCGCCAAACCGGGTCACCTGGGCCAGCAGGTATTCGCGCTCGAACATCTCCCGGGCTTCACGCAGGGGCAGGCCCATGATCTCTGCACCGCCGTCCCAGGTCATGACTCCCGGTGCAATGGCGCTGATGTCCGCCGGCAGGATATCCGCCCCCACCGGCTCCTGCGCATCGCCGGACGCCATGATCAGCAGCCACTCCACCACGTTGCGCAGCTGCCGCGCATTGCCGGGCCATTCATAGGCCTGGAGGACAGCCATGGCGTCGGACCTCAGGAACCTGGGCGGCAGTCCGGACGCCTGCGCCCCCAGGGCCATGAAGTGGCTGACCAGGGCCGGGATATCCTCCCGCCGCTCGGCCAGGGAAGGAACCCGCAGAGGCACAACATTCAGCCTGTGATACAGGTCCTGGCCGAAGCGACCGGCCGCCATCTCCGCCTCCAGATCCCGGTTGGTGGAGGCGATGACGCGCACATCCACCTGGACTTTCGTGCTTCCGCCCACGCGCTGGAAAGTCTGTTCCTGCAGCACGCGGACAATCTTTCCCTGGGTCTCCGGAGGCATGTCGGCCACCTCGTCCAGGAAAAGCGTGCCGCCATGGGCCTTTTCCATGATGCCCACCGTGTGCGCGCCAAGGGCCCCGCGGGAGGGAGTTTCCGTCCCGAACAGCGCGGCCTCCACATGCTCGGGCCGCAGGACGGCGCAGTTCAGGGCCACGAACGGCCCCTCCGCCCTTTTTGAACGCCCATGGATCAGCCGCGCCAGCATGCCCTTGCCACTGCCGGCCGGACCGGTCACCAGCACACGGCTGTTCATGGGCGCAACCCTGTCCACCGCCTGGCGCAGCTGCTGGACCGCCGCCGACGCACCCAGCAGTTCAGCCGGGCCGCCGGCCCTGATCTGTAATTCCTCATTCTCCCGCTTCAGGCGGGCCGTCTCCACAGCCTTGCCCACCGTCAGAATCAGGCGGTCCGCCCGGAAAGGCTTTTCGATAAAGTCGTGGGCGCCCTTTTTGATGGCTGCCACCGCCGTCTCGATATTTCCGTGACCGCTGATCATGACCACCGGCATTTCGGGATGAAGGCGCTTCAGTTCATCCAGGATCTGCAGGCCGTCCAGGCGGCTGCCCTGCAGCCAGATATCCAGGATGACCAGGCTGGGACAGCGGGCGCGCACAGCCGCCAGCGCCTCATCCGCATTGGCGGCCTGCCGGCTGGCCATGCCCTCGTCTTCCAGGATACCGGACACCAGGGACCGGATATCCGCCTCGTCATCCACAATCAGAATGTCATGCGCCATGGGCTGCTTCCTGTCCTGTGGCAGGGTTACCTGTCTGCATCACGGGGAAAAGCAGCGTCACTGCGGCTCCTCCGCCGGGCCTGTCCGCCAGAACCACCTGTCCATTGTGGTCTTCCATGATCTTTTTGACAATAGCCAGTCCCAGACCCGTGCCACTGGACCGCGTTGTCACATAGGGCTCGGTCAGGCGATCGCGGTTCTCTTCCGGCAGGCCCCGGCCGTTATCCTCGACGACAAGGGTCACCATGCCATTACCCGCCTTCAGGCGCAGGGTGATTGTCCCGCGGGGCAGGGTTTTTTCTCCATTGCCGGCTTCATGGCGGCCCCCGATGGCATCAGCCGCATTCTGCAGCAGGTTCGTCAGGGCCTGGGACATCTGGGGACCGTCACAGACGGCCATCACGGAAACGTCAGGGATGTCCGCAGTATAGTCCGTATCCTGATGGGCTGTGGACTGCAGGAACAGCGCCTGGCGGGCCAGATCGGCCACATCCTGCTCCTTCATCACGGGACGGGGCATACGGGCAAAGGCGGAAAATTCATCCACCATCCGGCGGATATCCTCCACCTGTCTTATGATAGTGTCTGTGCACTGGCGGAAGACATCGGGATCGGACTGCACTTCCTTCATATATTTTCGCCGCAGCCTTTCGGCGGACAGCTGGATGGGCGTCAGCGGATTGCGGATCTCGTGGGCGATGCGTCGCGCCACATCGGCCCAGGCGGCTTTCCTCTGGGCGGACAAAAGGTCCGACATGTCATCGAAAGTGACCACGTATCCCCTGATCCCCCCGCTGTCGCGGTCTGCGGCCACACGCACATGCAGCGTCCGCGCCCCCCGCCCCGGGCGCTGGATCTCCGCCTGGTCCTCCATGATTTTTTCGGGATTGCGCCGGACTTTTTCCATGACATTTTCCAGCTGGGGCAGAATGTCTGTCAGCTTCTGCCCCAGGATAGAGGAAGGTTCCGTAACTCCCAGAAGGCCCAGCGCTGACACGTTGGGCAGGTGGATGGCCGCCGTCTGGTCAAGTCCGATAACCCCTGCGGACACGCCCTCCAGCACTGCCTCGGTAAAGCGGCGGCGCTGGTCCAGCTGGTCATTGGCCTGCACCAGATCCTGCCGCTGGGCCTGAAGCTGGTCCGCCATGCGGTTGAAGGCGCGGCTGAGAAGATCCAGCTCGTCATCCACCATGGTCTTTTCCTCAACCCGGACAGACATGTCGCCCGAGCGCAGGCGCGCCGTGGCCCTGATGAGGGCGCTGACGGGTTTGACCAGACGGTTGGCAAAATCCAGTCCGTACCAGATGGCTACCAGCAGCAGCAGCAGGGCCACAACACCATAGATCAGGGTCACCGCCAGCTGCAGCGTGAAACGCCGCCCTTCCAGCTCCGTATAGGCTTTCACTGCCTCGTCCGTAGCCTGGACATGGGACAGGACCTTGGGGTCTATAGGCCGCCCCACATACAGGAACGTATCCACATAGCCGTCCAGGCGCAGCAGGGCCCGCACCCGGTTTTCCCCTTCACTGACGAACAGCACCAGCTCTCCCTGGCGGGCCCTGTTGAGGGCTGTTTCGGGAATAGGCTCCATCTCCAGTGAAAAGGTATAGCCTGATCTGGAAATGACCTTGCCCTGTCCTTCGAGCACCAGAACCTCGGACAGTTCGCGCAGCCACGCCTGGGTATCCACCACCTGTCTGAACCTGTCCTGGTCCAGCGACAGGCGCGAAGCCTCACGGTTCAGATCGCTGGCCATCGCCAGCGCGTCGCCCTTCAGGGCCTGCTGGTGTTCGTGCAGATAGGCGCGGGCCACACTGCGCGCCTCGACCACCGCCGTCCTGACCCTGTCGCTGAACCAGCTCTGGACCGCCAGATGAAAGAACAGAGCCGAGAACAGGGCCACCAGAACGGCGGGCGTCACGGCCAGAAGACTGAACACGGCCACCAGGCGCACATGAAGGCGGGAGCCGGCCATGCCCTGGCGCCTCTCCTGCCAGATACCCCAGATGCGCCGGGTGATGACCGCGCCCAGAAGGACCAGGATCAGCAGATCCACCAGCAGCAGGGCCAGGACCGTGGCCGGATCCCCCCCCACAGGAGCCGATGTGGTCAGGGCCGCCCAGGTCGCAAGGCCTGACAGCAGTGCCGCCACCACCAGCACAGCAACCGGTTTCCTGCCGAAGCGGAAAGACAGTCTCACGCGATCTCCCGGTCCTGTTTCCGGCCCGTCCGGATGGACAGGTCCTGGATCTTCCTGCGCAGGGTGTTGCGGTTCAGTCCCAGCAGCGCCGCGGCTTTCAGCTGGTTGCCCTGCATCATGCGCAGTGTCTGCTCGATCAGGGGCCGCTCCACCTCGCGGATCACGCGGTCGTACAGGCCTGACGCCGGAAGGTTGTCCACGTGCGCCTCGAAGTAGTCCCGCAGGTGTTTCTCAACCACCCTGCGCAACCCGCCCCTGTTTTTGCCCCCCGTGTTTTTCATGCTGCCTGTGCCACTTCTGTACCCATGACCGTATCATAGAACTCAACAATCCGGCGGCGCATCTCTGCCGGGTCGGACAACACCATCACCCCCGCCCTGAAATCGGCGGATCCGTGCAGGCCCCTGCTGTACCAGCCGACATGCTTGCGGGCAATGCGGACACCGGTGTCGACACCGTAATGGTCCAGCATCGCCTCGAAATGCCCCAGGACCATCTGCTTCTGCACAGACAGGGACGGATCAGGAAGCCTCTGTCCCGTTCTGAGAAAAGCCATGGCCTGGGATATAAACCACGGGCGGCCATAGGCCCCGCGACCGATCATGACGCCATCCGCGCCGCTGTCCGCAAGGGCCTTTGATACGTCATCCAGCGTCGTGATGTCTCCGTTGACGATGACGGGAATCGAAACATTTTCTTTCACCTGCCGCACAAAGGCCCAGTCCGCGCTGCCCTCGTAAAACTGTTGCCGCGTGCGGCCGTGCACGGTCACCAGCTGGATGCCACACTCCTGCGCGATTTTTGCCAGGCGCGGCGCGTTCAGACTGTTGTGGTCCCAGCCCATGCGCATTTTCAGGGTCACGGGAATTTTCACCGCATTGACCGTGGCAGTGAGAATCTTCGCGGCATGGACCTCGTCCCGCATAAGGGCTGAGCCGGCATGGCCATTGACCACCTTTTTGACCGGGCAGCCGAAATTGATGTCGATGATATTCGCCCCGCGCTCCGCGTTCAGGCGCGCTGCCTCGGCCATCACATCCGGATCACAGCCGGCCAGCTGGACCGACATGGGATATTCCTCCGGCGTGTGTTCGGCCATTTTCAGGGCCTGCCGGGCCTCCCGCACCATGGCCTGGCTGGCGATCATCTCGGACACGACGACTCCGGCCCCGATCCGTTTGACCAGACGGCGGAACGGCATGTCCGTCACCCCTGACATGGGCGCCAGGAAGACAGGATCCTCAACAGGAATGGAGCCGATGTGGATGGCCATGCGTATATACCGGTCTTTCGCGATTGCCTATTTTTTGGGCACGTTAGTGATGTGCAGATGGTTTTGCAAGTTTTCTGCCTCTTGCATCTGTCCGCAAAAAGCCCTATTCATAGTCCCGTCGAATACATTGGGTCAGGCAAAGACTGGACTAAATCCCTGACGGGTTGTTTCTTTCTTCCATCCCAAGGTGTTCTGATGCCCGGAGACAATTCTGTGCCGGGCAACAGCTGGTGACAAGGAGAAAGACTATGGCAACCGGCGTCGTAAAATGGTTCAACGCAACAAAGGGTTTCGGATTCGTCCAGCCCGATGACGGCTCTGCGGATGTGTTCGTGCACATCTCGGCCGTTGAGGAAGCCGGCCTGCGCACCCTGCGTGAAGGCCAGAAGGTTTCCTATGAACTGAAACAGGATCCGCGCAAGGGCAAAAGCTTTGCCGGCAACCTGAAGGAAATTGCCTGACGGAAAACTTCCGTTCAGGAAAATTCCAGCCCCTCTTCCGCAAGGAAGAGGGGTTTTTTACTGCGCGGCATCCTGCTTTCCTGCGGCGGGAGGGGAAAAAAGGCCCGGATCTACGGCAACGTCTCGTGCACCGCCAGCGCCGCGGCCAGGACGATGTCGGAGACCGTAGCGCCCATCTGGACGATCTGAGCCGATTTCTCCAGCCCCACCAGCAGGGGGCCGATGGACTGGCCACCACCCAGTTTCTGCAAAAGCTTGGCCGAGATATTGGCTGCGTGCAGTGCCGGCATGACCAGCACGTTGGCCGGACCCGACAGACGGCAGAAGGGATACAGCCGCTTCATCAGGTCGTGATCCAGCGCCACGTCCGCCGACATTTCCCCGTCGAACTCGAAGTTCACGTTGCGTGTTCCCAGGATAGCCACGGCATCACGGACATGCTGCGCCCGCTCCCGCATCGGCTGGCCAAAGGTGCTGAAGGACAGCAGGGCCACCCGCGGCTCGTGCCCCAGCTGGCGGGCCTTGTTCGCTGACTGGATGGCAATGTCCGCCAGTTCTTCCGGCGTCGGTCGCTCGTGCACCGTGGTGTCGGAAATAAAGACCGTGCGGCCCTTGGCCACCATGACCGTCAGGCCGAATACCCGCTTGCCCGCCCGGGCGTCGATGACCCGGCGGATTTCCTCGTGGCTGGAGGAAAAGCTGCGGGTCAGGCCGGTGACCATGGCGTCCGCCTCACCCTGCGCCACCATCAGCGCAGCGAAAACGTTGCGGTCCTGGTTCACCATGCGCTGGCAGTCGCGGTACAGCAGGCCGCTGCGCTGGTGGCGCCTGTACAAATACTCGGTATAACGGGGATTGGCATCAGACAGGCGGGCGTTGTGAATTTCCAGATCGTTTCCGCTGCCGTTGACCCCCAGCGCTTTCATCTTTTCGTGGACCACTTCTTCCCGGGCCACAAGAATGGGAGTGCCATAGCCCGCCGCGCGGAAGGCCAGCGCGGCCCGGATAGTGCGCTCCTCCTCCCCTTCCGCGAACACAACGCGACGCTTGCCGGGCGTGGAGTGGACCTTTTCCAGGATCAGCTGGACATTGTCGGCGGTTGGATCCAGACGGGCGCGCAGGGCTTTGCGGTAGGCTGCCATGTCGGTCAGGGGCTTGCGGGCCACGCCGGCATCCATGGCTGCCTGGGCCACGGCGGGCGGGATAGTGCTGATCAGGCGCGGGTCGAAGGGCGCAGGAATGATGTACTCGGGCCCATAACGCAGGCGCCGGCCCGCATAGGCCGCATCCACCTCGTCCGGCACGTCTTCCCGCGCCAGCGCGGCCAGGGCCCTGGCCGCGGCAATTTTCATTGCGTCGTTGATGGTGCTGGCCCGCACGTCCAGCGCGCCGCGGAAGATATAGGGAAAGCCCAGGACGTTGTTGACCTGGTTGGGATAGTCGGACCGGCCCGTGGCCACGATGGCATCGTCCCGCACCTGGCGCACTTCCTCGGGCGTGATTTCCGGATCCGGATTGGCCATGGCAAAAATGATCGGCCTTGCCGCCATGGACTTGACCATGTCACCGGTGACAGCGCCCTTCGCAGACAGGCCCATGAACACATCGGCCCCTTTCAGGGCATCCGTCAGCGTGCGGGCCTTTGTGTCGACGGCGAAGGCAGATTTCCACTGGTTCATCCCCTCGGTCCGGCCCCGGTACACGACGCCCTTGGTGTCGCACAGGGTGATGTTGCCGCGAGGAACGCCCACCAGCGTAATCATTTCCGCACAGGCAATGCCGGCCGCGCCCGCGCCGTTGATGACCACACGCACATCAGCCGGCTTGCGGCCCGTGATGTCACAGGCGTTGATCAGGCCAGCGGCGGCGATGATGGCCGTGCCGTGCTGGTCATCGTGGAACACGGGAATGTCCATCAGCTCGCGCAGGCGTTCCTCGATGACAAAGCAGTCCGGCGCCTTGATGTCTTCCAGGTTGATGCCGCCAAAGCTGGGGCCCAGAAAGCGGACGCAGTTGACGAATTCCTCGACATCTCTCGTGTCCACCTCCAGGTCGATGCCGTCCACATCGGCAAAGCGCTTGAACAGGACCGCCTTGCCCTCCATCACCGGCTTGGAGGCCAGCGCGCCCAGATCCCCCAGCCCCAGAACCGCCGTGCCGTTGGAGATCACGGCCACCAGATTGCCCCGGGTCGTATAATCCCAGGCGGCGTCAGGGTTTTCAGCGATGCGCTGGCAGGGTACCGCCACGCCGGGGGAATAGGCCAGCGCCAGGTCCCGCTGGGTCGTCAGGGGCTTGGTGGGAGTGATTTCCAGCTTTCCCGGACGGCCGCTGGCGTGCAGGTGCAGGGCTTCCTCGTCAGTCACGCGCCGGGATTGTGTATCGGTCATCGGTTCCTCTGTACGGCAGTCTTTCCGGGCTGAAACTACGATCCCTTTCCCCCGCCGCGCAAGGCAATTCCTGCCACAGAGTCGTCAAAATGCTCTGCCAGGGAGGGTGACGGTTTCAATAATACAAAGTAACAGGACCTGTTCCGTGCCCCGCAAATCCACCTCCAGAACCAGTCGGGGCCGTCGCAGATCCGGCGCTGCACCAGCCGGAAAATTTCCCCGCGCCGCAGCCCTGTGGAGGGTTATGCGCCCCTTTCTGAAATGGGGCACCGTCTGCGCCATCTGGCTGATGATCCTGGGAACGGCAACCGTGGCCTGGTTTTCCCGGGACATTCCTTCCCTGGACGGTATCGTGGCCTTTGGCAACCGGCCAGCCATCACCCTTCTGGCCAGCGATGGCAGCATGATCGGCCGCTATGGCGATTTCCGGGGCCGGAACGTGAGGGCCGAGGATCTGCCCGACCACCTGGTCCACGCCATCCTGGCGACCGAGGACCGGCGGTTCTACAGCCACTTCGGCATCGACCCGGTGGGCATTGCCCGGGCCATCCTGACCAACATCTGGAAGGGACGGATGGCACAGGGAGGATCCACGATCACCCAGCAGCTGGCCAAGAATCTGTTCCTGTCCCCGGACCGGACCCTGAAGCGCAAGATCCAGGAAGCCATCCTGTCCCTGCAGCTGGAGCGGCGGTACACCAAGAACCAGATCCTGTCCGCCTA
>JALYJY010000074.1 GCA_030775045.1 Pseudomonadota bacterium
GGATCGGTGTCTGGCTCGGCGAACACGGCGTCGTCAAAGTCCCGCGCATCGCTGCCGTCGATGGTGACCAAGGGCAAGGAACGCAGATCGGTGCGGTGACCCAAGGTTGCGGGCCGGGCGGCTTTGGCCTGGTCCAGGGCGTCCGGCGGAAACACGGTGGGCAGGTCGTGGGTGTGGATGGCGATCAGGCTGATGGAGCGGGCCTCGCCCATATGGCCGAGGCGCTCGGTGATCCTGACGGCCTGCATGCCTCTCTGGCGGGAGGGAAGGGTTTGCGCCAGGACCAGCTCTCCCGGTTCGGCGTCCACTGCATCCAGCACCGTGAATTCGTTCTTCTGCTTCCGGTCTGTGGGGCGCAGGCGCAGTCCGTCGGGCCGCTGTTCCAGAATGCCCAGTACATGTTCGGTAAGGCTTTTGCCCAGCATGCGGATGATGCGGGCATCCCACGCGCCCTGTCCGTTCCGGGACAGGCGGGCCAGGATACGCTCCCCCACCGCCAGCGGTGGGTGGCCGCGCTTTTCCGGGCGGACAAAAATGAGGGGCAGGGGCTTTTCAGGTGGCCATTCTACAGGTTTGGCCAGCGTTTCTCCGTCAGTGTCGGTTCCGGTAATTTCCAGAACCACATTGCCATGCAGGGATGATGAACCGCCACGGCGTTCCTTTTTCCCGGACTGGCGGGAGAATTTGTCTGATTCTGAAGGGACCTGGTCCTGTTTGCGTCCGCGTCTTTTCATTGATGATCCGACTTTATCTGTAAACATTCCTTATCATTTCTTGACATCGTGGAGCTGTCCTTATTTATTCCGTCTCTGTTTCATGGACGCCCTGTATATAGGAAAAAAGTCATTTTGTCAAGCCGCCCTTTACCTTTCCCACTGAGGGACCTTTGCATAAGTTAAAGGGCTTCTGAACATCCTCTATCCTTCGACAGGCTCAGGATGCGGATTTTCAGGGCTTCCTGAGCTTGTCGAAGGATGGGGGCAGGTTATGTAAAGGTCCCTCAGTGGGAAAGGTAAAAATGTGCCCTTCCCATTGACTTTCCCTGCGCCGGCGCGGTAAGCCCCGCACCATGAGTGCTCTTTCCTTTACCCTTCTGGCCACGGATGGCGCGGCGCGGCGCGGGCAGGTGCATACTGCCCATGGCATCATCAACACGCCGGCGTTCATGCCTGTGGGCACGGCAGGGTCGGTCAAGGGCATGCTGCCGGAAAATGTGAGGACTACGGGCGCTGAAATCATCCTGGGCAACACCTATCATCTGATGTTGCGCCCGGGGGCGGAGCGGGTAGCGCAGCTGGGCGGCCTGCATAAATTCATGAACTGGCCCGGCCCGATCCTGACGGACTCCGGCGGGTTCCAGGTCATGTCCCTGAACGACCTGCGCACGATCAAGGAGGACGGGGTGACGTTCCGCTCCCACCTGGATGGCAGCGCGCATCATCTGACGCCGGAGCGGTCCATGGACATCCAGCGCCTGCTGGATTCCGACATCACCATGTGTTTTGACGAATGCACTCCGTTCCCCGCCACCCACGACCAGGCGGCGCAGTCCATGCGCCTGTCCATGCGATGGGCCGCGCGCAGCCGGAAAGCCTTTGCAGAACGGCCCGGCTATGGCCTGTTCGGTATTGTGCAGGGCAGCGTGTACGAGGATCTGCGTGCCGAATCCGTCCAGGCCCTGACGGATATCGGTTTTGACGGTTATGCGGTGGGGGGACTTGCGGTAGGGGAGGGGCAGGCGGAAATGTTCCGCGTGCTGGACTTCACCATGCCCATGCTGCCCAAAGACCGGCCCCGGTACCTGATGGGTGTAGGACGGCCCAGTGATATTATCGGTGCAGTGCGACGCGGGATCGACATGTTCGACTGCGTCATGCCTACAAGATCAGGGCGCACAGGGCAGGCTTTCGTGCGCCAGGGCACCATCAACATCCGCAATGCCCGCCATATTCACGATGACCGGCCGCTGGATGACCACTGTGCCTGTCCGGTCTGCCGGGACTACAGCCGCGGGTATTTGCACCACCTGTTCCGGGCGGGAGAAATGCTGGGCCCTATTTTGCTGACCTGGCACAACCTGCATTTCTACCAGTGGATCATGACCACCCTGCGCACCGCCATCGAACAGAACCGGTTCGAGGACGTGGCCCGGGCGCTGGAAACAGACCTGGAAATGGGTGATGTGCTAGAAACGAAAGATCCGCTGGCTGTCGGTGAAAAAGTACTGCCCTGAAACAGTCAGGATTTACCTTCTGGAAACTTCTGGCAGTTATCCTGCAGGGAAACTGCTTCAGAAGGATTGTGTAATGAGTTTCGAAATCTGGCTGAAAGTACCTGGAGATATACCCGGAGTATACGGGAAACCGCGCAAGGCAGAGTGTATTGTCCCCAACAAGGAGACTGTCAGGCTTGTGACCCAGGATGATGATATCAGGTTTTTCCTGGAAAAAGAGGCCCGGCACACGGTAAGCCGGGCTTCCCCTGGCGGAGGGTGTACTTTCGAATTTTCCACGGAAGCCTTTGAGACTGCGGCCCGCAGGATGGGGGTCGGGAAAAAGGTACTGGAGTCCTGTCTCGCCAGGGTCAGGCTGGGAGAGGTTGAGGATCTTCCACCGGGATCATTCCGCATCCAGACCAGACATCTTGGCCCGGAGGCTTTGCGGCATCTGTCCGGCGGGATGGATTCCAAATATCGTCCTAAAATCCAGAAAGCCAGCGGGGAAACAAGGAAAATGATATCTGGTCAATGGGGTGAGGTCTGGAGTGGCGAGCTTCCACTTTTGATACTTGTACTGCAGGAATCCGGTTACCCGGTGACTTCTCTGGCTTCGTTGCCGGAAGCGGCGGAAGAAAAACCGAAAGTCCGGGTAACCTGTCCGCAAAAACCGCTTCGATCCTAATACTTTCTTGCCTGCAACACCTGCCCCGCCACGAACATCAGGGTGGCGGCCACGACGATGGCCGGGCCGGTGGGCAGGTCGAACAGCACTGATCCGTACAGTCCCAGGGTCACGGCTGCGATTCCCGCTGCCGCAGCCATGACGGCCATACTTTCCGGTGTGCGTGCAAGCCGTCTGGCCAGTGCTGCGGGAATAATCAGCAGGGCAGAGAGCAGCAGGATCCCCACCAGTTTCATGGCAACCGCCACGGTCACGGCTGTCAGGCAGACAAACGCCAGCCGCGTGGTGACTACGGGAATGCCTTCAACCCGTGCCATATCCTCGTCCAGGGTGATAGCAAGCAAGCGCTTCCACAGCAGGGCCAGTCCGGCCGGAACAGCCAGGGCAGCGCCGGCAAGAATCAGCAGGTCCTGGTGGCTGATGGCCAGAATGTCGCCGAACAGGTAGCCGGTCAGGTCCACACGGACCTGCTCCATGAATCCCAGAACGATCAGTCCAGTGGCCAGTGTGGCATGCGCCATGATTCCCAGAACGGCGTCAGAGCTGATCACCTGTCTTTCCCGCAGCAGGATCAGGACCAGCGCCATGACAAGGCCCACAGCCAGCACTCCGGCCATGATATCCACGCCTGTGGCCAGACCCAGGGCGATTCCCAGAAGGGCGCCGTGGGCCAGCGTGTCGCCGAACCAGGCCATACGCTGCCACAGGATGAGCGAACCCAGCGGGCCGGCCATGCAGGCAATTCCGATTCCGCCCAGCAGGGCCCGCAGCAGGAAGTCATCCATGGTGCCCTCCCGCGCAACAGGAAGAATCGTCCCCGGCGGCCGGGGCCGGAGCCGTCACGTCTCCCTGCGTGCTGTGGATATGGTTGTGCATGTGCTGATAGACCGCCAGCGCCTCGGCATGGCGTCCGAAAAGGCGGATATATTCGGGGTGGCGGCCTACATCGTGCGGTTTTCCGGAACAGCAGACATGGTGATTGAGGCAGACCACCAGATCTGTGCGGGCCATGACCAGATGCAGGTCGTGGCTGACCATCAGGACGCCGCAGCCCCGCTGTGTGCGAATTCTGTCGATCAGGTTATACAGGGCCAGCTGCCCGTGCACGTCCACGCCCTGGACGGGCTCGTCCAGCACCAGAAGATCAGGGTTCTGCAGGAGGGCGCGGGCCAGAAGAACCCGTTGCATCTCTCCGCCGGAAAGGGAGTGCATATCCCGGCGCGCAAGACCTGGAACGCCCACATCCTGCAGGACAGCGGGGATATCCCCTGTCCGGGGCCACAGGGACAGAAATCGTCCCACCGTCAGGGGGAGGGTGCGATCGATGGCCAGTTTCTGGGGCATATAGCCGACCCGCAGGCCCGGCTTTTTCTGTATAGTTCCGGAAACGGCAGGAACAAGGCCCAGAAGAACCTTCACCAGGGTGGTTTTCCCGGCGCCGTTGGGACCCACCAGAGTGACGATTTCGCCCGTTCTGACAGCGATATCCACCTGGCTGAGAACAGTCCTGTCATCATGCAGGACGGATACACCCCGGGCCTGGATCAGAGTGTCTGGAGAAGGGATTTCGGGCATTCAGGGCAGGGGCAACAGGGTTGCAGGGAGAAACCTTCCGGACACTACCCTGTAGCCATTCCCTGTTCCACACAAACTTTCCGGACAAGCTCAGGACGTGGCGCGCCCGTTGAGGTTGGATACAATCCGGGACAGAAGGTTGTTCAGTTTTTCCATATCATCGTCGGTGATGGACTGGCGGGCCTGGCGCTCGATATCCGCAGAGACTTTCAGCAGACTGTCGCGCATTTTCCGGGCTTTTTCTGTCAGGAAAACGTTGATCTTGCGCTTGTCAAAGGTGTTGCGGACACGGATGACAATACCCTGACGCTCCATGACATTCAGGGCGGATACAGTTGTGGGCTCCTTCATGCCGACCCTGCGACTGAGCTCACGCTGGGTAATACCGTCTTCCTCCCACAGTGAGCACAGGAACGCCCACTGGCCGAGGCTGACGCCATGGGCCGCAATCCGGTTCTGCAGAGCCTTGCAGTAGGTTCGATGAACAATACGCAGCTGGTCACACAGGGGCATGGCCTTGCGGATCCTGCCCGCCGCCAGGGTGTACTCCCCCTCTGTCTCTGCAGGGAAAGCCGTATCTGTCGGTGTGCTGGTCATGATCTGCCTGCCTTATGTCTGCCCGGAACAAACAAGGGGGTTTGCGCCAGTATGCGTATTACAGGTTGTTCACAGAAAACAACCTTAGGATCAATTGAAGGTATGCTATAATTACCTACAGGCAAGGTCAACAATCAAAAATAACTTTTTGACATGAATTTCGCGCAACAAGATATAATTTGATTAAAATTTGATATTTTATGCTGGTCTGGAGCAACTTTAAGTTTTATTTTGTCAGTCGGAATCCGGAAGATGAAAAAGCAGGATCAGACAGAAATTTAAAGCCTGAAAACAGATTGGTGATTATGGTGCAGGTACATGGTCGGCGGCCGCAGTACCAGGAGCCGGGCTGGAGCCTTCCCTTACAGGTCCTGGGCCAGCCACACTGGGGATCAGCCTTGTTGGAGGTGGCACTGAACTGGAGGCTGCCTTTATCGGCAACGGAAGATTCAGGAACAGTCCTTCACCTGCGCAAAAATCCCGGATGAAGGCATCCGGATCTTTTTGCATTGCTCTCAGGGCCTGCAGCGCCAGTCCTGTGTTCGGACTTTCAATATAAACGACATTGTTTTTGGCCAGCCGGGGATGGAATCCCAGGGTCAGAAGGGCATGAAGCACCAGCTGTCCCCTGCCTTCGGGAATTTGTGCGGTCAGGACATACGACTTCAGGAGATCCCGCCCCGCATCAGGCATCGGGAACAGCCCGAGGCAGGTCACGATGCTGATGGCGGCCTGCAAAACCTGGGGAATTCTCCCGTCCCCCAGAATGGTGTTGATGCCAGCCATGGGTTCGATATGAAGTTTTGCATCACGTAACAGGGCCAGGGCTTTCTGGTCTGTCAATCTTTCCGGATGGTTCGGGCGAGACGGGTCATGGACAAACGGCTGCAGGCTGGCGGCACTTCGCAGATTGGCCAGTCTGAAAAAACAGGTTTCGAAAACTTTCAGGATTCCCGGCTTCAGTTGGCTCAGGCGAGCGGATACAGCTTCTGCACTGGCGTTCTTGTGAAAATCCAGCACGGGAAGGGGGGCGGATTTGATGGCCGTATCATCTGCTGCTTCTGCTGCAGCCCTGTCCCTGATTGCGGGAATATCCGATTGTGTGACAGCAGCCAGATCTGGCCAGGACAGTTTTTCCAGTGGAACATGTCCCTCATCACTGCTCCAGGTTATCAGAGCAATTCCGTTATGGTTGTCCCCCAGACCAGGCCCCCTGGCAGGCGCCGTCCGGTCAGGAAAGGTCTCGTCGCTTTCCAGATCTGCAGTCATTTTCCAACCGGAAATATTTGCCTTTGTAAAGGCCGTCCTCAAGGTTTCCAGTGCTGCATTGACATGCCGGATGGAGCCCTCAGCCTTGCTGACGTAGACACTGAATGTTCTGGGCGGAACGTTTTTGGGAATTATTCTGTGCCAGAGACCGGGATCGCGGAAAATAACCCGTGCGATGCCGGATTTGCCGCGCAGAATTTGCAGAACAAGGATACGGGCTGCTGTGATCTGGTCCGGTGTGCTGTCTGAAGCGAGATTCAGGTGATAGACCATATCCCTGGTGCCACTGGCGGCGTCTTCAGGCAGAACCTCAAGAGGTATTCCGGTCCATGTCATCCGCTGGGAAAATTTGGCTGTCATGCTTTCTCTCCGCAACTCTCTCCCGGACAGGGGTACTACGAAAATAAATAGAAAGTTAAGCTTTTTCCTCCCGGATCTCTGAAAAGCCAGCAAAATACAGGGGCCGGGACGGAATCCGCCCGGCTGCTCTTTTTGTATCTGTCCGTTAAGGATTTTGTCATAAAGCCTGGTCTATCCTGCCCTGACAGAAGAAGAACGGCGAATCCAGAAACGGGTTCTGCCGGGTGCAAGGGGGACAGTGTCATGGCACAGAGCGATACCATAGAGCAGACATCCATTCTGACCTATGCCATCATGGACAGTCTGCGGGAATTTCTGGACCGTCTGGGCCAGCCGGATGATATCATTCTGGGCATGATCATGGGACTGGCCATGTATGCAGATGACAGTATCGGTCCCATGCGTTCTGAAAGACTGTTCAGGCAGGCTCCCGGAATTGTCCTGAAGACTGATGCCCATGTCAGCGCGGCACAGCTGGCCCACAGCAAGAGCCTGCTGGAAGCCTTTGGAAAAAGTCTGAGCAAGGCTGCAGCTGCGGCCCGGGAAAAAGACGAAACAGCCTAAAGAAAAAAGCCCAGCAGGGGCAGCAGGCTGAAAATAAAGTCGCCGGCTGAATCATTCCTGGGCGGGGGCGGCGCATATCTGCCCCGGGCTTCTTCCTGTTTCTCGTAACGGACAAGCCGGATATCAAGCCTCTGTGATACGGCTGGCACCCCTGTCAGCAGGATGGCAAGTTGTTCTGCCTCTGCCGGGCGCAGGAAATATTCTCCGCCTCCGCCAATCTGGGCATCATGCAGGGTCAGTGCCACATATCCCCGCGATGTATTGGCCGGTACGAACGTTTTGACTGTCATGCCCGTATGGCGGCGGGGATGGCCGGGCCGGGCCGGCAGGGGCAGGACATATCGGGCCTGACGCCGGACTGTGGTGTCAGATACCGGACGGACCCGGGTCATTCTGTCGGCAGCCTGGCGCAGGATCCTGATAACAGGGACTACATCCTTTGCAGCAATGAATGCGCAGCCGGGAACCCGGCTGGTTCCGATCAGGCAGACAT
This sequence comes from Pseudomonadota bacterium, assembly GCA_030775045.1. Taxonomy (NCBI): domain Bacteria; kingdom Pseudomonadati; phylum Pseudomonadota; species Pseudomonadota bacterium. The sequence goes on from JALYJY010000074.1 coordinate 7,759, forward strand.
TGCCATAGCGGTCAGCCCGCAGTCTGATGGCTCCGCCAGCAGATTTCCCCCGGGATTCAGGATCGGGGCGGGTATGGACAGTTCCGGCCAGCAGGGCTGTCTCGGGAGGTGCAGCCGCCAGGACCGGAGAAAGGCCTGCACAGACCAGTAAAAGCAGGGCGCACAGGAAAATCTGTCTCACAGCGTAACCCTCCATATTACTTTCATGGGGTAGAGGACTGTCCCTTCTGTATATATCCTGTCAGGATTTCCGGCGAATGGTTTTTTTTCTGGTGCAAGCATTAAACTGGTCTAGAAAGATATGTGGATGTGATTCGAACTGAAACCCTGATTGGGGACGTGATTCCCGTGTTACCGACAAGACAGAAACAAAAGAAACAGAAGCAGGCCGGAAACCTGGTCCCGGAAAGAGGGCGCCATGGCTTCTGAATCCCTGGCTTTTGACAACGTCCGGGCCCTCGTTCGTCCCCGTGACCGCAGCGCCGAGATCCTGCAGCGCGCCGCCCGTATTGTGGCTGAGAAACGCCAGCAGCGGGAAGACGGCCGCCTGCGGGTTGAAAAGGGAATTGAGGGGCTGGCCGTCTTTGTGCGCAAGGTCCAGCAGACCGGCGTGCACAGGGCCCTGCGCGATTATCCCCAGATCCGGATTGTGGACCAGAGCCATTTTTTCAGCATCCAGTACCGGGGGCTGGAGTATACCGTGATGGTAAACCTGTCTACGGGGGCCCTGAGCCGTGAAGTGACCTATGAAAATGCGCCTTCAAACCGTGTCCGCTCCCAGAGCTTTGATGAGGAAAAGGCTCTGGACGATATCGTCGAGCATGTGGCGCAGATGATTGCCAAGGCCCAGATGCGGGAGTAAGACGTATCCCGTGCATACTTCCACATCCGTATTGCTGAAGCGCCTTGTACGGTCGTATCTGCGGCCGCATCTGGGAAAGCTGGTTCTTGCGCTGGCGCTGATGATTCTCTCGGCGCTGTGTACGGCGCTTCTGGCAAAGCTGATGGAACCCATCATCGACAGGGTATTCCAGGCCCGTGACAGGGAAGCCCTGTGGTGGGTGGCCGGCACAGTCATGGCGGCGTTCACACTGCGCGGACTGTCTGGCTATGGCCACAGCGTCATCATGAACAGCATCGGCCAGAAAATCGTAGCCACCATCCAGCTACAGATTTTCAGCCATCTTCTGCGTTCAGACATGGCCTTTTTCCACGGCAATCCGTCAGGAAATCTGGTGTCCAGGATGACCAATGATGCCGGCATCATGCGATATTCCGTGGCCGAGTCCCTGACCAGCCTGGGGTACAGTACCTTCAGCCTGCTGTTTCTGACCGCTGTCATGTTTTACCAGGACTGGGCCCTGGCGTCCGCGGCCTTTGTGGTTTTCCCCCTGACGGCTTTCTATATCGCAAAACGCAGCGGGCGCAACCGGCGCCTGTCCCGCCGCAGCCAGGAAGAGC
>JALYJY010000075.1 GCA_030775045.1 Pseudomonadota bacterium
GGCTCGCCCATGCCCATCATGACGATGTTGGACAGCAGGCGGTGGCCGTCGTTGGAGCTGGGCCATTCGCCCAGCATGTCGCGGGCCAGCATGACCTGGCCCACGATCTCGGTTGCTTCCAGATTGCGCACCAGGCGCTGGGTGCCCGTGTGGCAGAAGTGGCAGGTGAGGGTGCAGCCCACCTGGGACGAGACGCACAGGGTTCCGCGGTCTTCTTCCGGGATATGCACACTCTCGATTTCCTGGCCGTCTTCCATGCGCAGAAGCCATTTGCGCGTGCCGTCCTTGGATTTCATGTCCCGGGCCGCTTCCGGCCTGCGGATCGAAAAATGCTCTGCCAGAAGGGTGCGGACAGGCTTTGCCAGCGTGGTCATGACGTCAAAGGACGTGGCTCCGCGCCAGTAGATCCAGTGCCAGACCTGGCGGGCGCGAAATGCCTCCAGTCCCAGCTGGCCCAGGGCTTCGGCCAGTTCTTCCCGTGACAGGCCGGCCAGGTTGCGGCGTCCGCCGGCGTCCTGTGCGGCCGGAGCAAACTGCAGAGCATGATTCTGTATTCCCATGGACCCATACATGATCTGAAACCATTTCAAAGTAAAGCGTGGAGCGGCCTTCCGGAAAACGGTTCTGCCACAAGATCTTGTGGGGTGAGGCTCTACAGGTTGTTTCTGCTGTCCTTGGTCATATGACCAAAGCACGCGGAAAAACAGACGATCGTCCGATAGAACCACCGCATCCGGTTCGCTAGTGTCAGGACAGATCAGTGATGGGGCACTCCCTGCAGACAGAGACCGGGGATGCTTCCGTCGCTTTACCTCCGGAAATATCCGGCCATAGTGAAAATTCAGGAATGGAGAACGCAATGAAAAAAGTCCGTACAGTCCTTGTTGGTAACAAAAAGCTCGTCCGCGATGGCGTATCATTTATTCTTTCCGGCACACCCTTTGAAGTGATCAGTGAATTTCCGGACCTGAAGGAATGCGCTTCCTCTGATAATGTGGCCGCTCCTGATCTGGTGGTGCTGGATTTCTCGCCGGTGGATGCAGAGGAAGTCAGGCTCCTGCGCAGCCTGGAGGCACGCTGGCCCGATGCAAAGGTGGTCATCCTGACCCACGAGCTGTGCTCCCGCCGCCTCTCTATCGTACTGGGCGCCCGCAATGTGTGGGGCTATCTTCTCCAGAACATGTCGGCCGAGGCTCTGGTCCAGTCCCTGAACCTGGTGATGATGGGCGAAAAGGTATTCCCGATGCACCTGCCGCGCCTGCTGATGACCGGCGAAACAGCCCAGGCCGGGCTGGCCGGGGCGCTGCCGGGCAAGAGCCTGTCGCCGCGGGAGCGCCAGATCCTGGGCTGTCTGGTCAGGGGCAGCAGCAACAAGGTGATCGCCAACAGCCTGGGCATCACCGAGGCCACGGTGAAGGTTCACCTGAAGAGCCTGCTGCGCAAGATCAATGTGTCCAACCGGACCCAGGCGGCGATCTGGGCCCTGAACAACGGCATGAACGGCGATGTTCCGCCGGCGGCCTTCCGTCCGGCAGCGGCAGAAAACGCATCCGTCGCACAGTAACAGTGTGCGAGTGATGCAGGGTTGATACTGCGGGCCTGTTCCCCCTGGCCCGCAGTATCTTTTTTTCAGGGCCCGGGAGGTTTTGGAGATTCCGGCTTTTTTGCCGGGATCTTTTTTTCGGTCGTGCCTTTTCTGTGTCCCTGGTCCGGACGTGGAGCCTGGACATGCCTCAGTCTTTGCAGGGCCGCATCGGAATGGCGCATGACGGGTCTGTCCGTTACGGGATCTGCACCGGCAGGGACAGGGCCGGCAAGAGCAAGGAGCGCCGCAAGGCCGGCTACTGTATTTTTGATGTCCATGTTTTTCCTCCGCACAGCATCAGGTTGTACCAGATGTATCATACGGTTCTGAAAGAAAAGTAAATCTGTTCTGTGCGAAGGTCCTGTTCCCCGTGCAGCTCCGCAGGTCCGGAGTACCGGGAAATGCCTCAATGTGGTGCGAAAAAGGTTCCGAACCAGTCCGGTGATCCCGCAGCACGGGGGCGGCGTTCCTGCTCTTCAGCAATACGTTTCTTTTCAGCCATGCAAATTTCGACAAAAGTCTCAATTGCAGCCTTTCTTTCCAGGGGGGAAAGTTTAACCAGATCCCTGATCATGTCCTGCATGATCCGGTATGTTCCGCGCCAGTCTTTTTCTGAAGGGAACCAGACGTCAAGGCAGGCCGGAACGGGACATTTGCCACGGCCCATCACGTCCAGAAGGTAGTTGAGGGACTGCATATCAACGGTTGCGCCGTCCAGTTTTACGTCAGGCCGCTGGAGCTGGCTCAGGTCTGCCCGGGTCAGGTCCATCCTTATGAAGCATGCGGGGATGCCAATCCAGATTTCTCTCTCGAGCTTATAGATCTGGAATAGTGCCCTGTCCTCTTCCAGATCTTCCGGAGTCTTCAGCGTGCGCCCGGGACCTATCCCAGGCTCGACTGCCCTCCTGGTTTTCCAGTCCTCCTCGAAAGCTGCTTCTTTCGGAGTTCTTTTCGGCAAAGCGACCTGTTTCTGATTGTCCTGTGTCATGTTTTTCTCCGCAATGTCTATGTCAGTGGTCTGTACCCCATGCCATCCACGGGTGTAATGTTGTATTATCATATTAATACAGCAGATCAAGAGGGGAAATAATTTCATGGTGGTATGTCGCCAGTCCTGTTGCAGGGAGAGAGGAGGCACTGGTTCAACAGGAGAGATCTGTATCAGGTGTTTTTCCTGCGGATCCGCTTTAGAACCGCCTGATAACCCTGGTGGGGTTCCTGGGTCAGAAAGCGGGCCACGCGGCCCACGGTGGTTGTGCTGGCTCCGGTCTCTTCCGCGATTTCCCGGTACGACAGCTGCCCCTTATCCAGCAGCCGGGCAATCCACCACCGCTCGGCCATGTCCTGCAGTTCGCCCGGCGTGCACAGGTCCAGAAAAAAGCGCTGGCATTCTTCAGGGGTTTTCAGGGTCAGGATGGCTTTCCACAGGTCCTGGTAATACTGGTCCGGAAGGGCTTTTTTTCTGGATTTTTTCACGGGGTTCAGCCTGTGCTGGAGGGGAAAGTGCAGTGTAGGGAGGAGGGGCAATCCGGGTCAAGAGACCCCCCGCAAAACCCGCAGTGACGCAGCAGGCGTCCGCCGCAGTCAGGGTTATGCGGGGGGTCTAAGGTTCCTCCGGATGGAACCAGTCATAGATGGCCCGGGCCATGGTCTTGCTGATCCCCGGGGCTTTTTCCAGGTCGGAGAGGCCGGCGCGGCGCACGGCCTGTGCGCTGCCGAAATATTTCAGCAGGCTTCTGCGACGGGCGGGGCCGATGCCGGGGATGTCGTCCAGCGGGTTCTGGCCCATCACCCTTGTCCGTCTTGCCCTGTGGGTGCCGATGGCAAAGCGGTGGGCCTCGTCCCTCAGCCTTTGCAGGAAATGCAGGACGGGGTCCTTCGGGTCCAGGGTAATCGGCTCGCTGCGTTCCGGCAGAAAGATTTTCTCCCGTCCTGCGTTGCGGTCAGGGCCCTTGGCGATGGCTGCAAGGGGAATGGCTTCCAGCCCCAGTTCGGCCAGAACATTCCGGGCCACATTCAGCTGGCCCACGCCGCCGTCCACCAGGACCAGGTCCGGCGGATTTTCCACCGCGCCACCATTCTCCGCAGCCTTGCCAAAGCGCCGCATCAGCACCTCGCGCATCATGCCATAATCGTTGCCGGCGCTGGCGGCATCGCGGATGTTGAACTTGCGGTATGCGGATTTCACGAAGCCTTCCGGCCCGGCGACGATCATGGTGCCCACGGGGCTGGCGCCGCTGATGTGGCTGTTGTCATACACCTCGATGCGCTTTGGCGGTGAATCCAGACTGAACAGGCGGGCCACCTCTGACAGCAGCCGGGCCTGGGAAGAAGAGTCGGCGATCTTTCGCTCCAGCGCGCTGCGGGCGTTGGCCAAGGCATGGTTCACCACGCGCTTCCTGTCACCCCGCTGCGGCGTGGTGAGGGAGACCCTGCTTCCGGCTCTCAGGCTGAAGGCCTCTTCCAGAAGCGCCCTGTCGGGCAGGGCGTGACTGAGGATGATCTCGGGTGGCGGGGGCCGGTCGGTATAGAACTGACCCAGGAAAGCCTCGAGAATTTCCGGAATCTCCATGTGACTGTCGTGGAGGGGAAACCAGGTAGCACCGCCGTTGTTGAAGCCGTTGCGGAAAAAGAATACCTGGACAGCGGTCTGTCCGCCCTGCTGTCCCAGGGCCATGACGTCCGCATCCTCCAGGGACTGCACATTGATATCCTGGCGGGCCTGGAGGGCGGTGAGGGCGCGGATGCGGTCGCGGAGCCGGGCAGCCTTCTCGAACTCCAGGGCCTCGCTCGCTTTCTCCATGTCCGAGGCCAGCTGTTCCTGGATGGTGCTGCTGCGGCCGGACAGGAAGGCTACCGCAGCGTCTGTCTGCGCCGCGTATTCCTGGCGGGTGACACGGCCGACACAGGGGGCTGTGCAGCGTTTGATATGATACTGCAGGCACGGCCGGGTGCGGGTGGAAAAGAAAGTGTCAGAGCAGTTGCGCAGCAGGAAAGCCCTGTGCAGGTCCGTCAGGGTGTCCGACACGGCCCCCGCAGTTGCAAACGGGCCAAAATACCGTCCCTTTGCCCGGCGTTTCCCGCGCCAGACCGTCAGGCGGGGAAAGTCATGGTCCGTGACCACAATCCAGGGAAAGGACTTGTCGTCGCGCAGCAGCACATTGTACCGGGGCCGGTGTTCCTTGATCAGGTTGGCTTCCAGCAGCAGGGCCTCGGCCTCGGTATGCGTGGTCACAAAGTCCATGCTGGCCGTGGAAGCCACCATGCGCTGGAGCCGGTGGGGCAGGTGATCCGTCCGCAGATAGCTGGCCACCCGCTTTTTCAGGCTGATGGCCTTGCCCACGTACAGGACTTCCCCGGCGGCACCCAGCATGCGATAGATGCCCGGGGTTTCCGGCAGGGTGTCCAGGTGCCGGCGGATAACGTCCGGGCCGGTTCCGGAATCCGGATCAGGTGATTCGTCAGATGTCATGGTCCCTGTGTGGTGCAGAATCCCGTTCGGGTCAACAACCAGCACTGCGCTTTCCCGGGTCAGGACAGGGTGGATTACCTCACAGTGATTCATCCACCATTCCTGTGGATAAGTCTGTGCACAAGTTCGGGGTGAATCGCAGTGCATGGCGTGAATGCTGCCTCGCCACAACATTGCCCAAAAAAGAGGCATAATCTGCAACTGCCTGTCGGATATACAAAAAACAGCTGTCAAGGAGGCCGGTACCAGCCCGTGACATTTTTTTGCCATCCTTGACAAGGCGGACAAAATCAGAAAACGGGGTGTGCACAACTGCATAACCCTGACTGCGGCGGACGCCTGCTGCTTCGATGCGGTCCCCATATCCTCACGTGCGCTTTACTGTGTACGCTCCGGTTTTGCAGTCCTCTCTCCGGGCATTCGCCTCGCCGCAGCGGGTTCTGCGGGAAGCTGTTGCATACTTCTGGCAGAAAAGTCATACCTGTTTTTTTCAGGAGAACCGGGCCGTGAGTCTGGACGATACACTCAGCCGTGTTCTGGCGCGCCATGACGAGCTGCGCCACCTGCTGGCCTCCGGTACTCTGGAGTCCCAGGTCTTCACAAAACTGTCCCGGGAATATGCAGGTCTGGAGCCCGTGGCCGCGGCTGTTTCGGCCCTGAAGACCCTGCAGCGGGAATACAGGGATCTGGAGGCGCTGGTCTCTGACCCGTCGGTCGATGCGGCCATGAAAGCCATGGCGCAGGAAGAACTGCAGGGCCTGCAGGAACGCCTGCCGGCGGTGGAGCGGGAGGTACACGTCCTGTTGCTGCCGAAGGACGAGGCGGATGAACGCAACGCCATCCTGGAAGTGCGGGCCGGTACGGGAGGGGACGAGGCGGCGCTGTTTGCCGCGGACCTGTTCGACATGTATCGCCGCTACAGCGCCCTGCGCGGCTGGCGGTTCGAGGTCATGGACATCTCGGAAAATGCTGTAGGCGGGTACCGGGAGGCTACAGCCACCATCACCGGGCGGGGTGTCTTTGCCCGCATGAAATTCGAATCCGGTGTCCACCGGGTCCAGCGTGTTCCGGCGACGGAAACCCAGGGCCGGATCCATACTTCCACCGCGACGGTCGCCGTCCTGCCCGAGGCAGAAGAGGTGGACATCAGGATTGACGAGAAGGATCTGCGCATTGACGTGTATCGTTCCTCCGGTCCCGGGGGGCAGTCGGTCAACACCACGGACAGCGCCGTGCGCATCACCCATATTCCCACGGGTCTGGCGGTGGCCCAGCAGGAGGAAAAGTCCCAGCACAAGAACAAGGCCAAGGCCATGAAGATCCTGCGCTCCCGCCTGTACGAGATGGAGCGCCAGAAGCGCGAGGCCGAGCGGTCAGCGGCCCGCAGGGGGCAGGTGGGCACAGGCGACCGGTCCGAGCGCATCCGCACCTACAACTTTCCCCAGGGCCGTGTAACCGATCACCGGATCGAGCTGACCCTGTACAAGATCGACCGTGTGATGATCGGAGAGGCTCTGGACGAAATTGTGGAGGCCCTGGTGACCCATGACCAGGCGGAAAAACTGGCAGAATTAGGGTCATGATCCCTTTTTTCTCCATCATCACAGTCGTGCGTAACGACGTCGCCGGTTTTCAGGCCACGGCGGAAAGTCTGTACAGCCAGACCCGCCGGGACTTTGAGTGGATCGTGGTGGATGGCGCTTCCACGGATAAGACAGTCGACGAGATCGAACAGGTGCGGGGATCTCATTTCTTCCCTGGTTTCTGAGCCTGACAAAGGCGTTTATGACGTCATGAACAAGGGTCTCGCCCTGGTCCAGCAGCTGATGCTGCTTTTGTGCCGGCGTTCCTGGGGTCTGTATGCCCTGCTGCTGGGTTTATCGGACTGCAGGACATTCCCGTCCTTCTGGCGGAAACCAGTGATCCTGTCCGATTTTAAATCATGACAGACAAAGTATACGGAAGCCCCTTATATATTGCCCCTCGCAATTTGTTAACGATTATGTTAACCTTTTGGTAACGGGCCTGATGTACAGGCATAGATGCCCTTGGATTGTCAGGAGAAGATCATGCGCGTACTTCTGGTTGAGGATGATTCCTCCGTCGCCAAAAGCGTGGAGATGATGCTGAAGTCCGAGGGCCATGTGGTCGATCTGGCCGACATGGGCGAGGATGGCCTGGAAATCGGCAAGCTGTATGAATACGACATCATGATCCTGGACCTGATGCTGCCCGACATGGAAGGGTACGAGGTCCTGCGCCGCCTGCGGGCCGGAAAGATCGCCACGCCCATCCTGATCCTGTCCGGCCTGACCGGGCTGGACAGCAAGCTGAAGGCCTTGGGGATCGGCGCTGATGACTATCTGACCAAGCCCTTTGACAAGCGCGAGCTGATGGCCCGTATCCAGGCCATCATTCGCCGCAGCAAGGGTCATTCCGACAGTCATATCAAGACGGGCCGCCTGACGGTCAACATCGACTCCCGCACGGCCGAGATCGACGGTGCTCCCCTGCACCTGACGGGCAAGGAGTACGGGATCATCGAGCTGCTGTCCCTGCGCAAGGGATCAACGCTGACCAAGGAAATGTTTCTGAACCACCTGTACGGCGGGATGGATGAGCCGGAACTGAAAATCATCGACGTGTTCATCTGCAAGCTGCGCAAGAAGATCCAGGATGCTACCGGTGGCCAGAACTATATCGAGACTGTCTGGGGCCGCGGCTATGTCCTGCGCGATCCGGGCGAACACAAGGCCGCTGGCGGCAAGGGAAAGCAGAAAGCCAGCGCCTGATCCCTTTCAGGCCGCGGGTGCAGCAGCGGCTGCAGATCCTGCCTGTGCCGGCCGCGGCATGACCACCACAGTCACATCATCTGTCGCATCCGGTCCTGCATCAAGGGTATCCCCATTGGCCCGAAGATGGCGGGCCACAGAATCAAGTCCATGGACCAGCACATCCCGGGAATCCGGTGAGCGGATCTGCTCAAGGCCGTCTGTTCCCAGAACCGTCACCTGTCCGCTGGCGGCCTTGATCCCGGCATGTCCGGCCGCGCGGAATGCCAGGGGAGGATCGCCCTTCTGTCCGCCTGTGGCCCAGGTTTCAAAGTCTGATTTCTCAAAGCCCAGGACCCGGGTTTTCCTGTCCAGGTTCTCGAATCCCGCGATGCTTTGGACAGTATTCTCTGGTCCGAAGTGGGCTGTCCCGCCATCACCCAGCCTGAAATCGAATCCGCCGGATGCGGTCATCACTGAAAAGGCCAGCGTTGTCCCGTAATACCGCAGGTCCCGGGAACGGACTCCGCTGACCGTGAACTGGCCGGCCACGGCCAGAAAATCAGCTTTTACAGCCTGGATAAATTGCCGTTCAAGGTGGTGAGCCAGGAAGGCCAGCAGGTTTTCCTGTACCGGAGATTTTGCCCCGTTCAGACCCTGGACAAGGGCCCGGAATCTGTGTCCGGGCTGGCCTTCATTCATGACAAGGGAATATACGATCTTCAGGGCTGCCAGGACGGCAATCCGGGATCCGCGCTCGACCCCATAGGCCAGTCCGGACCCGCCCAGCCCGTCGGCCACGGCGGCAAAGTGCCACTTTTCCCCGGCATTGTCTGTCATGATCGCGGCGACAGCGGCATCCTGGTTGACCGGGTTTGCCTCTCCCGGGCATTTCAGGGAGATGACCCGGATCACGCCCCGGGCCGCCTGGATACAGCCAAAAAGGCCGGCCGGCAGATCAATTCCCAGGGGGCGGTGTGAATACCTTTCCCCGGCGGCATTGTCGACAGTCTGGAGGCTGGGTCTTGGTCCCCTTGACGAAAGCAGGACAGAATCCCGCAATTTTTCCTCAACTGCGGGACCGGTCAGCTCGATCCCGTTCTGCCGTACCCAGGCCCTGACGGACATGACATAAACTCCAGATTGTAACAGCGGCGAGAACAGTATCTCCAGGATATATTTGCGCAAACAGTTTTTGGCTCCGGGAAATGTTTTTCCCTATGACCTAAGGTCTATGCCTTAAGAACAGGGGTTGTTTTCACTGCCGGAGACTAGATTGCCCGTCGTATTGCATATTGCATACGGAACACAGCAGAAGGGCAGATATCATGGAAACCACGAATTTTGTTGGCCAGGACCTCACTGGCAGGGAT
>JALYJY010000076.1 GCA_030775045.1 Pseudomonadota bacterium
TTTCATGGAAGCCTGGGCCAGCGCATCGGTCTTGCCCTTGATGATTGCGGCGTCGCCGCTGTCCATCACGTCTTTCAGTTCTTTAATGGCTTGTTCAGCGGCTTCCTTATCCGCCGGAGCCACCTTGTCGCCGGACTCTTTCAGCGTCCGCTCCACCGTATGGATGAGGCCATCCGCCTGGTTGCGCACCTCCACCGCCTCGCGCCGCTTTTTGTCCTCGGCAGCGTGGGACTCGGCGTCCTTGACCATTTTCTCGATATCCGCGTCGGACAGGCCGCCCGAGGCCTGGATGCGGATGTTCTGTTCCTTGTTGGTCGCCTTGTCCTTGGCCGAGACGTTCACGATGCCGTTGGCGTCGATATCAAAGGTCACCTCGATCTGCGGCACGCCGCGCGGGGCCGGTGGAATGCCCACCAGGTCGAACTGGCCCAGCATCTTGTTGTCCGCGGCCATTTCGCGCTCGCCCTGGAACACGCGGATGGTCACAGCGCTCTGGCTGTCTTCAGCGGTCGAGAATACCTGGCTTTTCTTGGTGGGAATGGTGGTGTTGCGCTCGATCAAGCGCGTGAACACGCCGCCCAGGGTTTCGATCCCCAGCGACAGCGGCGTCACATCCAGCAGCAGGACGTCCTTGACCTCGCCCTTCAGCACGCCGCCCTGGATAGCCGCGCCCACGGCGACCACCTCGTCCGGGTTCACGCCGCGATGGGGTTCCTTGCCAAAGAAGTTCTTCACCGTCTCGATGATTTTGGGCATGCGGGTCATGCCGCCCACCAGGATCACCTCGTCGATGTCGGACGCTTTCAGCCCTGCGTCCTTGAGGGCTGCAGCGCATGGGCCGACCGTTTTCTGGACCAGATCATCCACCAGCGCCTCGAGTTTGGCACGGGTCAGCTTGATGTTCAGGTGCTTTGGCCCGTTCTGGTCGGCGGTGATGAAGGGCAGGTTGACTTCGGTCTGTACCGACGAGGACAGTTCAATCTTGGCCTTTTCCGCCGCCTCTTTCAGGCGCTGGAGGGCCAGCTTGTCCTTGCGCAGATCAATGCCCTGGTCCTTTTTGAACTCGTCGGCCAGGAAGTCGATGATGCGGGCGTCAAAGTCCTCACCGCCCAGGAAGGTGTCGCCGTTGGTGGATTTCACCTCGAACACGCCATCGCCGATTTCCAGCACCGACACGTCGAACGTACCACCGCCCAGGTCGTACACGGCAATCGTGCCGCTGCCCTTTTTCTCCATGCCATAGGCCAGCGCGGCTGCCGTGGGTTCGTTGATGATGCGCAGGACCTCAAGCCCCGCGATTTTGCCCGCATCCTTGGTGGCCTGGCGCTGGCTGTCGTTGAAATAGGCGGGCACGGTGATGACAGCCTGGGTGACCTTTTCACCCAGGTAGTTTTCCGCCGTCTCCTTCATCTTCATCAGGATGAACGCGCTGATTTCGCTGGGGCTGTATTTCTTGCTCTGACATTCCACCCAGGCATCGCCGTTGTCGCCCTTGATGATCTTGTAGGGCACCAGGCCTTTATCCTTGCTGGTGATGGGATCGTCAAACCGGCGGCCGATCAGGCGCTTGATGGCAAAGAGAGTGTTTTCCGGATTGGTCACGGCCTGGCGCTTGGCGGGCTCGCCCACCAGGCGATCACCGTCCTTCGTGAACGCCACCATCGAGGGAGTCGTGTTGCGCCCCTCGGCGTTCACGATCACCTTGGGCGTCTTGCCTTCCATAATGGCCACGCAGGAATTGGTGGTGCCCAGATCGATGCCAATGACTTTAGCCATGTTCTTTTGCCTCTGAATTCATCAAGGAATGCATCACCCGTGAATGATGCCAGTGGGACATATAGGTGTGCTTTTGTATTCCTGCAATGGGGGCCCCAAAGAAATTCAGAAAGAGGCCGGTCCGGCCTGCATCGCATCCATTGCGCCCTGCAGGATCCACGCGGCTGCCATCCTGTCCACCGCCTGGTCCCTTTTCCGACGGGAGACATCGTGCTCCAGCATCATCTGGCTGACAGCCCAGGTGGACAGGCGCTCATCCCACAGCAGGATGGGCATGGGCCCGCCCCAGAGGTGGGCCTGCTCTGTCAGGTTCCGGGCAAACTGGATGACGGATTGCGCCATGGGTCCCTCGCTGCCATCCATGTTCAGGGGCAGGCCGATGACCAGGCCACCCACGCCATATTCCCGGCAGACCCGGCCCAGCTCCTGCGCATCCGGGGTGAATTTCCTGCGGGCCAGTGTCCGCAAGGGAGAGGCTACTTTCAGGGCAGGATCGGATACCGCAAGCCCGAGGGTTTTCGAGCCCGCATCCACGCCCAGAAGACGCCGTCCGGCAGGAAGGATCCCTTTCAGTTCATCCGGGTTGCGCAGGATCATGGCGGGTGATAGGTTTGCGGCCTGTTTCTGACCACATGAGATATATCCCATGTCCATGGACATAGCTACTATCAGGAAAATTGCCCGGCTGTCAGCGCTGGAGCTGACCCCGGATGAAGAAAAGAAGTATGCCGATGCCCTGAGCGGAATTTTCCACTGGTTTGAACAGCTGAACCAGGTGGATGTGACCGGCGTTGCGCCCATGACAAGCGTAGTTGAACACACCTTGCACAAGCGCCCGGATGAGGTGGATGACGGTAACTGCGTCCGGGATATCATGGCCAATGCGCCTGAATCCCTGCACGATTTCTTCGCGGTTCCCAAGGTGGTGGAATAAATGACCCAGCTCAATCACCTGACCCTCGCCGATGCGCTGGACGGCCTGAAAAAAAAGAATTTCACTGCGGTCGAGCTGACAGAGGCCCACATCCGGGCCATGGAAAAGGCCCGTGTGCTGAATGCCTTTATCACCGAAACCCCGGATATCGCCCTGAAACAGGCCAAAGAGTCTGACGCCCGCCTTGCGAAAGGCCAGGCCGGGCCGCTGGAAGGCGCGTCCCTGGCGATCAAGGACCTGTTCTGCACCAAAGGCGTCAAGACCACTACAGCCAGCAAAATCCTGTACAATTTCGTACCAACCTATGAATCCACGGTGACGGCAAACCTGTTCCGGGATGGCGCAATCATGCTGGGCAAGGCCAACCAGGACGATTCCGCCATGGGTTCGTCCACCACCACCAGCGCCTTTGGCCCCACCATCAGCCCCTGGAGTCCCGGCAAGGCCGACGGAAAAGGTGGCTGGACGTTCGAAAAACAGCTGGTGCCCGGCGGGTCCAGCGGCGGGTCTGCTGCTGCTGTAGCGGCCCGTATCGCCCTGGGGGCAACGGGTACCGATACCGGCGGCTCGATCCGTCAGCCGGCCGGCCTGACCAGCATTGCGGGGATCAAGCCCACCTATGGCCGCTGCTCCCGCTGGGGCGTTATTGCATTTGCCTCATCTCTGGATCAGCCGGGCCCTATGGCCCGTACAGTGAAAGACTGCGCCATCATGCTGCGCTCCATGGCCGGCCATGACCCGAAGGATTCCACCTCGGTCAACCGGCCCGTGCCTGATTATGAAAAGGCCCTGACAGGTGACATCCGGGGTTTGCGCATAGGCATTCCAAAGGAATACCGGGTCGAGGGAATGTCGCCGGAAGTCGACGCCGTATGGCAGAAAGGCCTGGATTTGCTGAAACAGGCCGGCGCCACAGCGGTGGATATCAGCCTGCCCCACACGAAATACGCCCTGCCCGCCTATTATGTGCTTGCGCCGGCCGAGGCCTCGTCAAACCTGGCGCGCTATGACGGCGTGCGCTATGGCCTGCGGGTTGAGGGGAACAGCCTGGGAGACATGTACGCCAAAACCCGCGGCGCTGGCTTTGGCAGCGAGGTCAAGCGGCGCATCCTGATGGGAACCTATGTCCTGTCAGCCGGTTACTATGACGCCTATTACCTGCGGGCCCAGAAAGTCCGGACCCTGATTGCCCGGGATTTTGCCGAAGCCTTCAAAAAGTGTGACGTACTGCTGACTCCGGTGGCGCCCGGCACAGCTTTTGCCATCGGCGAGAAGAACGACGACCCCATCGCCATGTACCTGGAGGACCTGTTCACCATCCCCGCCAGCCTTGCCGGCCTGCCCGGCCTGTCCGTTCCGGCAGGTCTGGGTGCCAATGGCCTCCCCCTGGGACTTCAGCTGCTCGGCAAGCCCTTTGACGAGGAAACTGTGCTGCGGGCAGGCGACGTTCTGGAAAAAGCGGCGGATATCAGGACTTTACCCCCCTTTATGGGGTAGCGGGCATGGCTTTTCCGGGTGATTGTGGAAAAAAAAGGGCAAACAATTTCATTTCTATGCTATAGACTGTAATCAGGATCAACAGCAGCATCTTGGTTTATGCGCTCGATCGTTATATACCATGGCCCGCCTCCCGGTACCAAAGCCACCTGTGTAGACGGTGCCTTTGCAGCTATAGCAGCAGATGTTGCCCTTGGCCCTGACACGCAATTCATTGCCAGTGCGCCCAACGGTTTTCTGGAAGCGCGCCTGGAACAAATGATCGCCGGGCAAGAAATTCCTCCCGGATCAACTGTTTATTTTGTGGATATTGCCCCGACCGAAGAAAACCTGCGGATGCTTCTGGATAACACAAGTCTGGATACACGATTTGTCATCCTCGATCATCATCTTACCAACGTGGAAGCCCTGAAGGGTTTCGAGAATTCCCGGGTGACAAAATATCTGGACAACAGCCTGTCTGGCGCAGCCCTTGCCTGGAAGCATCTTGTGCGCAGGAATGTCCTTGCGGACCAAAATGCCCTGCCCTGGTATATCCAGCTGATCAGCCGGATGGACATGGGGCAACTGAAGGGCGAGGATGACTACGCCATGGCCGACGCTGTGGACAAACTACCCATCGGCAACATGGATGAAATTCGCGCGGCCTTCAGGTTTCTGGACGGCGTAACTCCAGCCGATCTGGCTGAAAAGGGCCGCCCTTTCCTGAAAGACCAGGAAAGGGCTTTTAATGAAGCCTGGGATAGCCGTTATCCCGTTCAGATCACTGAACCGAAGATTGACAAGGTCAGGTACAGGGTCTTTGCCATCAACTACAATATCCGGTCCGGCCGCTGGTTTGATTATTGCCTGCGGGAAAATTCCTGCAATTCCCCTGACCAGTTTCTGGTGATCTGGTCTAAAAATCCTGATGGCACCATCGCCATCAGCTATCGTTCTGACGGAACAGTGAACGTGGAGCCAATTTCCAGGCAAATCAGCGAATGGTTCGGCCTGAGTGCCGGGGGGCATGTGCCCGCCTCTGGCGGAAGAGCCAAAAATCAAAGTGATTTCGAGCGCGTATGCCGGCGTGTTGAAGGTACAGATCCGGCCTTGGTCCTTACTGCATAGGCAGCCCGCTGCAATCCGCCCCGAAAACCGCTATACAGGGCGGTATGAACACCCTGTCAGTCTCCTCCCTGTCCTGTGTGCGGGCCATGCGGCCTGTGTTCCGGGACATCCGGTTTGACCTGAAGGCCGGGGAAGCGCTTGTTCTGACCGGTCCCAACGGCAGCGGGAAGTCCAGCCTGCTGCGCCTGCTGGCCGGTCTTCTGACCCCGGCGGACGGGCAGATCCTGTGGAACGACGCTTCCATTCACGATGATATCCACTTGCACCGCACCCGCGTTCATCTGGTGGGCCATACGGATGCCCTGAAAGGTCCTCTCACTGTTCTGGAAAGCCTGACGCCTTTCTCCAGCCCGGAAAAAGCCTGCCAGGCTCTGGAAGACATGGGCATCACTCATCTGTCAGATACTCCCGTCCGCCTGCTGTCCGCAGGGCAGAAGCGGCGCGTGGCGCTGGCCCGGACCATGCTGGAGTTCCGCCCCCTATGGCTTCTGGATGAGCCAGCCGCAGCGCTGGACAGCACAGCCGTTCCCCTGCTGCAGACCCTGATCCACCGCCACCGCAGCGCAGGCGGCATTGTCGTGCTGTCCACCCACGGAGATCTGGCTGTTCCGGACGCAAGGGCGCTGGCGCTGGAGGGCGGGGTATGAGAATGCAAAGAACAATCCCCTCCCCCCATCGTGGGGGAGGCAGGGTGGGGGGCCTTCAACCCGAAAGGACCCGGCTTCCGAAGGCCCCTCACCCTCCCGCACCTGTCGGTGCTGGCCCCTTCCTCTCCCACAATGGGGAGAGGGAATCATGAGACCTTTCCTGTTCCTGATCCGCCGCGATATCCTGCTGTCCTTCCGCCAGGGGACGGACAGTGTTCTGGCCCTGCTGTTCCTGGCCCTGGTGGTGATCCTGTTCCCCCTGGGCCTGAACCCGGAGCCGGAGATCCTGCAGCAGGCCGCCGCGGGCGTCATCTGGGTCGCCGTCCTTCTGTCCGCCCTGCTGTCCTTTCCCCGGCTGTTCCAGGACGATTACGCCGACGGCAGCCTGGATCTGCTGTTCCTGTCGCCCCTGTCGCCCGAAGCCATTGCCCTGGCCAAGACGCTGGCGCACTGGCTGGTCTGCGCCCTGCCCGTCCTCGTGCTGGTTCCCCTGCTGGCGCTGATGTACGGCCTGCCCCTGCCTGCCCTCGGCGTTCTGGTCCTGTCCCTGCTGGCGGGCACACCGGCCATCAGCTTTACAGGCAGTGTGGGTGCCGCCCTGATTCTGGGCGCAAGGCAGGGTGGAATCCTGCTGGGCCTGCTGATCCTGCCGCTGTACATTCCTGTGATGATTTTTGGCACAATGGCCGTGGACGCCGCATTGGCAGGCCAGCCGGCAACCCCTCATCTCCTGCTGCTGGCCAGCCTGTCCGTCGCCAGCATGGTCCTGTCACCCCTTGCGACCGCCGCGGCCCTGAGGCAAACCCTTGAGTAACATGCATCGCTTCGCCAACCCCGCCCGCTTCCTTCGCCTGTCCCGGGCCCTCCTGCCCTGGTACAGCGGCCTGTTCGTTGTGCTGATGGCAGCTGGCCTCTGGCTGGCGCTGGTCCACTCTCCCCCTGATTACCAGCAGGGCGAAAGCGTCCGGATCATGTACGTCCATGTGCCCGCCGCGTGGCTCAGTCTGCTGGCGTACGCCTCGCTGGGGGCCGCCGGGTTCTGCTCACTGGTCTGGCGGCATCCGCTGGCCGATGTGTACATCCGGGCCACAGCGCCCGTGGGCGCCTGCTTCACGCTGGTCTGTCTGGCGACAGGCAGCCTGTGGGGCCGGCCTATGTGGAACACATGGTGGGTGTGGCAGGATACCCGCCTGACCAGCGTCCTGATCCTGTTTTTCCTGTACCTGGGCGTCATGGCGCTGGGCCGGGCCTTTGACAACCCGGAGCGGGGCGGGGGGGCGGCTGCCCTGCTGTCTCTGGTGGGCCTCGTTAATTTACCTGTCATCAAGTTTTCCGTGGACTGGTGGAACAGCCTGCACCAGCCCGCAAGCGTTTTACGGCTGGCAGGCCCTGCCCTGGATCCGTCCATGCTGCTGCCCCTGCTGGTTATGGCCGGCGCGTTCCTGTGCCTGTTCATCCTGCTGTCCCTGATGCGCACAGAAACAGCCCTGCTGGAGCGGCGGGCCGAGCTGTTGCGCCTGGGAGTCCGCCCATGACCAGCCATGCCTTTTACATCTGGTCCGCATGGGGCTTCACCGCCCTGGTTCTGGGCGGCCTGCTGGCCTGCAGCATCCTGCGCCTGTATCGTGCAAGGAAGGCGCAACAGCCATGACCCGCAAAAGGCGCAGGCTGATCCTGGTTCTTGTGGTTCTTTTCAGTCTCAGCGCCGCGCTGGCACTGGCCCTGCTGGCCCTGCGGGATAATCTGGACTTTTTCTACAGTCCCACAGACCTGATCGAGCATCCCATACAGACGTCCCGTCCCTTTCGCCTGGGAGGTCTGGTGGAACAGGAGAGCGTCTCGCGGTCAGCTGATGGCCTGACCATCACTTTTCGCATCACGGACAACAGGAACGCTGTGACTGTCACGTTTACAGGGATCGTGCCCGACCTGTTCAGGGAAGGCCAGGGCGTGGTCGCCCGGGGGCGTCTTTCAGAAGACAGGACCTTGTTTACAGCCACGGAAATCCTGACAAAGCACGACGAGAACTATATGCCGCCCGATGTCCGCCGGGCGCTGGAAGAAGACAAAAACAGACACAGAAGGTCTGATTGAATATCATCAATTCCTGGTCCAGAGTCACTGTTTTATCACCCTCGTGATCCTGGGCTGTGCAATGATGGTTGCTGGAAAAACAGGGGCCGGACGGCGTCGAAAACTGATACGTCCGGACAGGTTCGGTTACGCCTTTGTTTTTGCCTTTGGCCTGTCGCTGGTCCGGTTTGTCTTCACTTAAGACCACCTTGCCACTGCGGCGGAATTTCTGCAGGGTGTAACCGCAAGTTACATGCGGAGTACAGAGTCCATGACCCCGGCGCCCCTGCGTATCGAGAACCTGACCGTCAGCTATCATCGCCAGCCGGCGCTGCTGGACGTCAGCTACACCGCCCCCCAAAAAGGCCTGATCGCCGTGGTGGGGCCCAATGGCGCGGGGAAATCCACGCTGGTCAAGGCCTGTCTGGGACTGGTTCCGGCCCTGTCCGGCCGGGTTCTGGTTTTTGAGAAACCGGTCGCCGCGCAACGTTCCCGCATCGGCTATGTGCCCCAGCGGGAGAGCGTGGACTGGGACTTTCCCGTCTCCGCCCTGGAGGTGGTTACCATGGGCCGGTACGGAAAGATCGGCTGGTGCCGCCCGGTGGGACGGGCGCACCGCAAGGCCGCCATGGAGTATCTGGACCACGTGGGCCTGTCCGCCTTTGCCCACCGGCCTATCGGCCAGCTGTCGGGCGGGCAGCAGCAGCGGGTGTTTCTGGCCCGCGCGCTGGCCCAGGAAGCCGACATCTATTTCATGGACGAGCCCTTCGCCGGCGTGGACGCCGTAACCGAACAGGCCGTCCTGACGGTGCTGAAAGAACTGGACCAGGCGGGAAAAACAGTGATCTGCGTCCACCACGACCTGCAGACCGTGGCGGAATATTTCGACCACGTGCTGATGATCAACGGCCGGATTGTGACCGCAGGCCCTGTACAGCAGACCCTGACGCTGGAGGCCATCAAGGCCACCTATGGCGGCCGCCTGCACAGCCTGGAAGCGCACTTTTCCTCCGCAGAACAGCAGTCATGATGGAACAGCTCGCCAGCATCCTGCTGCTCCAGGCCGGGTACAACACCGC
>JALYJY010000077.1 GCA_030775045.1 Pseudomonadota bacterium
ATGGTGCAGGCGATCCGGCCCATCACGGGCCGCTTGCCCCGGTCCCTGTCCCCCCCGCATCCGAAAACCACCACAAGATGGCCCTGCGTATGGGCCCGCAGACCCTTCAGCAGGGTTTCCAGCCCATCCGGCGTGTGGGCATAGTCCACATATACTGTGGCGCCACCCGGTAACGTCAGGACCTTTTCCATCCGTCCCCGCACGCTTTTCAGGCGGGACAGGGCTTCTGTTGCCAAGGCAGGATCCGATCCCGTGCCGATGACCAGGCCCAGCGCGCACAGGGCGTTGAAGACCTGGACTTCCCCGATCAGGGGCAGGACCAGGTCATGGGCCCGGCCCAGAATCTCCAGCTGCAGGCGCTGGCCGCCGGACACAGGCGTAATGCCGCGCAACACCAGATCTTTCCCCGCAGCGCCATAGGTCAGAACCCGCAGGCGCCGGCGGGCCGCGATGGCGGACAGGGAGGCGCACTGGGGCGTGTCCGCATTCAGGATTGCGGTTCCGCCTTCCTGGATCCGCTCCTCGAACAGCCGGGACTTGGCGCGGAAATAGGCGTCCATGGAACCGTGATAGTCCAGATGGTCCCGGGTCAGGTTGGTAAATCCGCCCGCGGCGATGCGCACGGCGGCCAGCCTTTCCTGGTCCAGACCGTGGCTGGAGGCCTCCAGCGCCAGATGGTCCACGCCGGCCTCCGCTACCTCCTTCAGGATGGCGTGCAGGGTCACAGGATCAGGGGTGGTCAGGTTGCCGTCCCGGTCAAAACCGCCTCCATGAAGACCTACAGTCCCCAGGCAGGCGGCCTTTATCCCCAGCGCGGCCCACAGCTGCTGCACAAACCAGACGACAGAGGTTTTTCCGTTGGCGCCAGTGACAGCCACAATTGTGGGAGGCTGTTTTCCGTAAAACCGGGCGGCCTCCAGCGCCAGGCACCGGCGGGGATTGCCGTCCTGGATCAAGGTTACACCCGCTGCTTCCGGGGGAAGCTGTGTTCCGGAAGGGGCAAGGATATGCGTGGCCCCGGCCTGGATGGCGGCGGGAATAAACTGCCGGCCATCGTCCTTGACCCCTGGAAGGGCGGCGAACAGGAATCCGGGCTTCACTTTGCGGGAATCCGCGGTGAGACCGGCCCAGGGAGGGGAAAAAGCCTTTTCTGCCACGCCTTATCCTCCGATTGGACTTGAACAGCCCGGCAATCTGTACAATAATATAGAGTGATATCCATTCACTATGGAGTCTGAGGATAGCCATGATCCCTGAACCCCGCAACCGCTATGTCTCCCCTGTCCAGGCCGCCGAGGGCGTCCAGGTTGATGCGGGCCTGCGCCGGCACATGCTGGGGGTCTATAACTATATGGCCTCGGGCCTTGCGGTCAGCGGCCTGGTGGCGTTCCTGCTGGCCCGTGTGCCGGCCCTGCAGGAGATCTTTTTCAGGATAGCGGAAACGCCGCAGGGTCCGGCCCTGGCGCCCAATGCCTTGGGATTTGCAGCCATCATCGCGCCCCTGCTGATCCTGCTTTTCGGCTCCTTCATGATCAACCGGCTGAGGGTCGGCACCATCCAGATGCTCTACTGGGCTTTCGTGGCCCTGCAGGGCGTGGGCCTGTCCCTGCTGTTCCAGTACTATACGGACACCAGCATCGTGCGCACCCTGTTCGTCACAGCCGCGGCCTTTGCGGGCCTCAGCCTGTACGGATACACCACCCGCCGCAGCCTGTCCGCCATGGGCAGTTTCATGACCATGGGCCTGTTCGGGCTGCTGATCGCGATGATCGTCAACATGATCTGGCCAGCGCCCGCCCTGTACTTCGCCATTTCCGCAGCAGGCGTCCTCATTTTCTCCGGCCTCATCGCCTGGCAGACGCAGGCCATCCGGAATGAATATTCGGAAACCATGGATCCGGACATGCTGGCCAAATCGGCCATCTTCAGCGCCTTGTCCCTGTATCTGAACTTCATCAACCTGTTCCAGTTCCTGCTGAGCTTCATGGGCAGCAGCCGGGAATAAGGGGCGGTCAGGCACCGGGAGAAGGGGTCATCAGGGTGGAGACAGGCTCTTCGGGTTCCTCTTCCGGTCTTCTTCCCGGGAGAATTTTGCCTGTACAAATACCCTTGGCCTGACGTCCAAGCTGGCTGATCCTGGACCGGTACCAGCCCCTGTTATCCCGCTGCGTTTCATCGGCAGGGACAGGGGTTTTCCCCGCAAGCTCCCGGGCTACTGCGGCATAGTCCGCGTAATGGCA
Source organism: Pseudomonadota bacterium (assembly GCA_030775045.1). NCBI lineage: Bacteria > Pseudomonadati > Pseudomonadota > Pseudomonadota bacterium. The sequence continues at coordinate 2,241 of JALYJY010000077.1, forward strand.
GGCATCCGGCATTGTCACTCCAGGATCCGTCACCATTGTTCTCAGGCTGACAGCCACCCCTTTCAGGCTTCCTTCCAGGTCATAATACGGTTTGCCGGCTCCAATCCCTTCCCCGATCAGCGCCTGATAGGCCAGGAAACGTTTTTCCGCACTGTCTGCCGCCTCGAAAGTTCCCAGAAAGGCCTGCAGCGCCTTGGCCCTGATCCTCCGGTCTGCCATCCTGCTGTCCGTTCCCATGGCGACGGACAGAACCTGTCCCGTCCACAGGGGCTTTTCCATAACCGTTTCCTGTGACTGCACATCAGCCAGGGGCAGTTCCCTGTCCGGATAATCTGCCATGATCCGGGCCAGCATGGTTCTGCACAGGGCCCTCTGATGCTCTGTCTCGCAGGTCACAATCCCGTCCGGATCCCTGGGGCGCTGGGCGTCCCGGAACTGTCCTGTGGCAAAGAACCAGACCACAACCAGGGGCAGAATGCCGCGCCCGCCATCCGGATTCAGAAACAGGGCCTGCTGCGGATTCTGGCGGTCAGGAAAGTATCCGGCAGCCAGATCATCATGATCCGGAAACCTTGGTTTTGTTTCTTCCGGGGATACGGACCATGATCGTGTTCCCATGGATATACCTTCCTGGAAATGTGGACCATGGGACCTGCCAGGCTCTGCCAGTCCCGCAGCAGGCGCAGCAAGAGTGAGAACTGCAAGCCCGTGCACTGCAATCCGCTTGCGAAACGAAAACGATGTCATGACTCACCATAAGCCTCTGAAGATCAGGGACCTATAAGACACTATGGTTTTTCTTTCAGCCAATCCCCTCTTTGGAGAGGGAGATGCGGGCCCTGAGGGCCGCCACCAGGGTCCCGCTGTCCAGCCAGTGCAGCTCCCCGCCCACGGGCACGCCATGGGCCAGGCGGGTCACGGACAGGCCGGAGAAATGCGCCGCGCGGTCGGCGATGTAATGGGCTGTGGTCTGGCCCTCCACCGTGGCGTTCAGGGCCAGGATCAGCTCCCGCACATGGCCCTGCCCCAGCCGCTGCATGAGGGACGGGATCGCCAGATCATCCGGCCCCACGCCTGCCAGCGCCGACAGGGTCCCGCCCAGAACATGGTACATTCCCCGGTATCCGGCCGATTTCTCGACGGCCCACAGGTCGCCCACATCCTCCACCACACACAGAAGCCCCGTGTCCCGGTTCGGATCAGAGCAGACCGAGCAGGGCTGGCGGGAATCCAGATTGCCGCATGTGGCGCAGGTGGAAATGACCCGCGCAGCCTCCGCCAGCGCGCCGGTCAGAGGCTCCAGAACCTCCTCCTTTTTCTTCATCAGGTGCAGCGCCGCCCGGCGGGCCGAACGCGGCCCCAGCCCGGGCAGGCGGGACAATAACTGTATCAGGCGCTCGATTTCAGGACCGGTCATGATCCCTGTTCCATAACCCTGACTGCGGCGGGCAACTGCTGCGTCGCAGCGGTACTCGGATCCTCACGTACATCCATGTACGCTCCGGTCCTGCGTTCCTCGCTCCTGGTGTTTGCCTCGCCACAGCGGGTTCTGAAACAGGGACAAAAAACCTTCATCAATTACAGCCAGTTGTCGTATTGCATGTCTCACACTTCAGGCACGTGCCGGTGCGCACCAGCGTCATGGCGCGGCATTCGGGGCATTCCTCTCCTTCATAGCCTTTCTCGCGCGCTTCCTGAATGCGGGTGCGCTGCAGCGTCTCGTCCTCGTGGTCGTAACGGTCATGGTGTGCCATGGCCACAGCAGCCAGTTCGGTGTTGCTGGACATGGCGGTTCCTCCCACCACCCTCAGGTTCGAGCGCATATAGCCCCGGCTGGCCACCCGTCTGACGGTTTCCAGCGGATCTTCCGCAACCGCAGGGGCAGGCGCAGCGGGAGTCGGATCAGTCCCCTTCCCCGGCTTCAGGGGCAGCGTGGCCTGCCTGTCCCCGGCGCCGGTGGCATCGGGCAGCAGGTCCGCCGGCGTGGCGTGGGCCAGATCGGTGCGGGCCAGATAACTGATGGCCAGTTCGCGGAAAATATAGTCCAGCACGCTGGTGGCCATCCTGATGGTGTCATTGCCCTCGACCGCGCCGGAGGGTTCAAAGCGCGTGAAGGTAAAGACCTCCACGTACTCTTCCAGCGGCACGCCGTACTGCAGACCCAGGGACACGGCGATGGCGAAGTTGTTCATCAGGCTGCGGAACGCCGCGCCTTCCTTGTGCATGTCGATGAAGATCTCGCCCAGGCGGCCTTCCTCATATTCCCCCGTGCGCACATAGACCTTGTGGCCGCCCACGCTGGCTTTCTGGGTATAGCCCTTGCGCCGGTCGGGCAGTTTCTGGCGCGCAGCCGAAGCCACCCGTTCCACCACGCGCTCGACAATCCTTTCCGCCACCTGCGGAATGCGGGCGGCTGCAGGGGATTCCATGATCCTTTCCACCACCTCGCGGACCTGCGCGGCATCCTGGTCGTCGTCCGCGAGAAGGCCGGCCATCAGCGGCTGGCTGAGCCTTGATCCGTCGCGGTACAGGGCACTGGCTTTCAGGCCCAGAGTCCAGGACAACATGTACGCGGCCCGGCACTGTTCCACCGTGGCCGTGTGCGGCAGGGTGATGGTCTTCGCAATGCCGCCGGAGACAAAGGGCTGGGCGGCCGCCATCATGCGGATGTGGCTGTCTGCGGACAGGCTGCGGATGCCCGTGCGGCCACAGGGCGCGGCGCAGTCAAACACCGCCAGGTGTTCCGGCTTCAGGTGCGGCGCGCCTTCCAGCGTCAGGGCGCCGCAGCAGTATGCGTTTGCGGCGGCAATCTCACCGCCGGAAAAGCCCAGCCAGGATAGCATGTCGAAGGAGGGCCGGTCCAGGTCCTCCTCGGGGATCTGCAGGGTTTCGGCGCAGAATTCATGGCCCAGCGTCCAGGGGCTGAACGCAAACCGGATGTCAAAAGCCTCGCCCAGCCCGGCCTCGATCTCCGCCAGCGCCAGATCGGTGAAGCCCTTTGCCTTCAGGGCGGCATGGCTGACACCCGGCGCATCCTTCAGGGTCCCGCGGCCCAGCACATAGCGGACCATTTCCTGCTGCTGCGCGCGGCTGTAGCCCAGCGCCTGCAGACCCAGGGGCACAGACAGGCTGATGGTTTTGGGCACTGCGCCCGTCGCCGGATTTCCGTACCTCACCAGCGCCTGGTCCGGCTCGATCCCCCGGGTGTCGCAATCCATCAGCAGGCCGATGGTGCCCGTGGGGGCAATGGCTGTCACCTGGGCATTGCGGAATCCGTGCGCCTCGCCGTGCGTCAGGGCGGTGTTCCAGGCATTTCGCGCGGCTTCCACCAGGGTGCGGTCGGGACAGTGTGCAGCCTCCAGGGGCTGCGGCAGGGTGGACAGCCCCTCGTACCCCCCTGCCCCGCCCTGCGCCGCGCGGCAGTGGTTGCGGATGACCCGAAGCATGGGAGCGGCGTTGGAGGCATAGCCGGGGAAATAGCCCAGATCCGCCGCCATCTCTGCCGATGCGGCATACGCTGTTCCCGTCATCAGGGCCGTAATGGCGCCGCACAGGGCGCGGCCGGCATCGCTGTCGTACGGCAGGCCGGACGCCATCAGCAGGGCGCCCAGATTGCTGTGACCCAGACCCAGGGGGCGGAAGGCGTGGGACCGGCGCGCCACCTCGCGCGAGGGGAACTGGGCCATGGTAACGGAAATGTCCAGCACAATGGTCCACAGGCGGCAGGCGTGGGAGAAACCCTCCCCGTCAAAACGGCCGTCGGGCTGGCGGAACCGCATCAGGTTCAGGGACGCCAGGCTGCACGCCGTGTCATCCAGGAACAGGTATTCCGAGCGGGCGCTGGATCCGCTGATCCGGCCCGAGTTGGGACAGGTGTGCCATTCGTTGATGGCGGTGTCGAACTGGACACCCGGATCGGCGCAGGACCAGGCGGCCGTGGCGATTTTGTCCCACAGGTCCCGGGCCCGCACCCGGCGCGCGGGACGGCCGTCGGTACGCCAGGTCAGCTCCCACGCGTCATCGCTGCGCACGGCCTTCAGGAAGGCATCCGGAATGCGTACGGACAGACTGGTGCTCTGGCCCGAAACGGTGTCGTACGCTTCTGAATCCCAGTCGGTGTCATAGACCTGGAAATCCAGCGCCGTGAAGCCCTGCTGCGCAAACTGCAGCATGCGGCGGATATAGTTCTCTGGCACTTCGGCATTGCGGGCTTCCCGCACAGCCTTTTTCAGGGCGGGATTGATCTGGGGGTCACACCCTTCCCTGCAGGCCGTCATGATGGCGTCCAGCTGCCGGCGGATGACCCGGGATCCCGTGACCAGTGAGGCCACTTTCTGTTCCTCGACGCTTTTCCAGCCGATGAAGGCCCCGACGTCGGGGTGGTCGATGTCCAGACACACCGTCCTGACGGGCTGGCCGGTAATCTCGCCGGACTTCAGGGCCGCCGCGGCCCGGTCGCCCGTTTTCAGGAACCCCATCAGGCCCGGGGAGTATCCACCACCGGGCAGGGGTTCTCCCTCGGCCCTCAGGCGGGAAAAACTGGTGCCGGTCCCGGATCCATACCGGAACAGGCGCGCCTCGCGCACCCACAGGTCCATGATCCCGCCCTCGTTCACCAGGTCGTCCGAGACTCCCTGGATAAAGCAGGCGTGGGGCTGGGGCCGTTCATAGGCGGACGCGGAAGGCACTACCTGCCCCGTGGCCGGATCCACATGGAAATGCCCCTGGGCGGGGCCGTCAATGCCGTACGCCCAGTGCAGGCCTGTGTTGAACCACTGGGGACTGCCGGGCGCCGCCATCTGGTGGCACAGCATGTACCGCAGCTCGTCGTAAAAGGCGCGGGCGTCGACCTCGGCGTCGAAATAGCCGTTTTTCCAGCCCTGGTACGTCCAGGTTCCGGCCAGGCGGTGGAGCACCTGGCGGGCCGAGACTTCAGCCCCGTACCGCTGCAGCGACGGCAGGGAGTCCAGCGCTGCCTCGTCCGGCACATGGCGCCACAGCCAGGAGGGTACCGTGTTTTCCTCGACCCGCTTCAGGGCCGCCGGAACACCGGCGCGGCGGATGTATTTCCGCACCAGGATGTCGCAGGCGGTCTGGCTCCAGAACTCCGGAACCTCGATCCCTTCGGCCCAGGAGACAACGCTGCCGTCAGGATTGCGGATCTCGCTGATCACTGACCGGAAAGCAACGCCCTCAAAAACATCCTGGTCTTCCCGCGTGAAGCGTCTTTCGATTCTCATGGCACAGATATTCCCGGAAGCAGTCTGGGCGGGGCGGACAGGCCTGTCCCCGCAGTACGGAAAAATGACTCTGGACTGTTCATCCGGGCTGCGCAATCCCCTTTTTTACAGGAGAGGACAAGGTCGTCCACGTCCCGAAATCCTGTGCCCCTGGAAATCGTGTTGATTTGAAGCTATAGTATTCAAACCATCTGGATTCGGGGGGAATGTGATGAAGCGGTTTCTGGCCGGGGCAGCTGTCACGGGAATGATAGCGGGGTGTGTTTCCGCCCCTTCCTACGTTATCGACCGGCGCCTGCTGCCCTGGATACCGGGTATGGATGCAGCCCTGGCGGAAAACTGCCAGGTTTTCGGACAGGTGATGTCCGGCGCAGATTACGAAGCCGCCCACGCCCTGTTCTGTGCAGAACCCGCAGAAGTCTACCGGCAGTGTGTCCGCAATGCGGGAAAAACCACAGGATGGAGAAACGCCCTGCAGCACGGTCCGGACGATTCCACGGCCACTGTACGCCTTCTGACCTTTCACGCCATCTGCGAGGATGCCCTGGGAGACCCCTGGCAGCCGTCCATAAGGTTATTGGGGCGCAGGTTCTATCTGTCCGGGCCAAACGCCGGATAAAGAACGCGGTCACCGGACTTCAGACCAAGCTTTGATGCAAGGCCTCCGTTGATCTCCAGCACCGCGCGGACAGGTCCCCGCGACATCAGGGGCGTCAGATCGCCCGGCACAGCATCCGGCACAATATTGGCAATCCGCCCGTCTGCGGTGATGAAAACTATATCCAGCGGGATCAGGGTGTTCTTCATCCACATGCCCATGACGTCGTCAGTGTCGCTGAGAAACAGCATTCCCCCATCCTGGTCCAGATGATCCCGGTGCATCAGGCCCTGCATTTTCTGTTCTGCCGTGAGGGCCAGCTCCACCCGGAACGGGACAAGCCTTCCGTCCCCGGTCTCGATGGTCAGGGTCTCCACCGCCGGGGAAGATCCGGAAGGTTCTGTCCGGAATGCACCCATCCGCTCAGCCGCCACCAGGACTGACAGCACAAGGGCCAGAACCAGCAGGATCCGGTTGCGGGTCACAATGCGCATGGAGAGGCTCCCTTGTTGCCGGCCGGCGGGAATCATGCCAGATTCCGGAATCCGCACAAGGGCCCGCACAAAGGGAGAAAACCATGTTCCTGGATAATCTGATGCATGGCCGCCACCGGCAGGCCTTCAACCGGGCGGCTCTCACGTCCGGCCTGCTGATTACCCTGGGCCTTGTGGGCGGCAGCGTATACACAAAGGACGAAACCACGAGCCGTCTTCTTGAGGCTGGCAGTATTGTCTCCATCGGAACCTGTATCGCCCTGGCAAAACGGTCCGGAAAACCGCCGCAAGGACCTGCGCCCTGAAACAGACGGCTGGTTTCTGTTTTAACCCCCTGTTAACCGGGCTGTTTCATGCTGTGTTCATTCCCATGAACAACCGGAAGTCACCCCCATGGCCCCTGACAACCCCGCCTCCCCTGACAGACAGGTCCAGAAACTGAAAGGCCTCCTG
>JALYJY010000078.1 GCA_030775045.1 Pseudomonadota bacterium
TGTCGACAATGATCTGCGGCATATCCATGTCAGTCTGGAGTGCCAGATGGATTCAGCGGATCTGGAGGATAGGGATGTTCCGTACGTCCCTGCCAGGATTACCACTACAAGAGCCGGCGGCTGGCTTCCCGGGGAGCGGCCGGACAGTATTTTTATCCTGAATCTGGATTTTCTGGTCCGCCGGCACAGCGAAAAGGATGTCCGGTTTTCCCTGTGCGAATTCGAGGGCAGAAACTGCTCCGGGGTCGGGGACAGGATTCTCGATGCCCTGAAAAGCGCTGATCTTTTTGTTGCGGATCTGGTTCTCAGGAAACTGGGATACCGGTCTGCGCGGCTGGAGCAGGTTCCAGGCCTGCTGGCGCTGGAGGTTGCTACAAACCCCCAGGAGCTGTGCCAGGCGCTGTCAGCATGGCTTCTGGAAAATACGGACAGAAAGCAGGCGGAAGCCGAAACCGAAGCAAAGGCGGCCGCAGCAGATCGTCAGTTGCCGGCTGTGACCCCCTGATAACCGGACAGCCGGCTCTGTCTGGCACAGCAGAAATCTTGCTTTCCGGGGTGATCTTTTATAGAAACCGCACCGGTTTCCTGTAATGATCAAAGTTGCTCCGTGAAAAAAATTCTCGCCAACATCTTTATTACGTTCTGTGGTCTTGTGACCACAGCGCTGACCATTGTCCTGAATTTCCTGGTTTCAGACTATCTGGATACAAATCTCTATACATACGCTGTGGCGGGTATTGTGCCCGTTGGTGCCATCCTGGTGGGAGCGATAGCGGCGTCCGGTTATCTGCTGGGCAGTGGCCTGACGAACACGCGCCCGCACTGGACGCTGCTGCTGCAGATGGTTGCTGTTGCTGCCCTGGCCAACGCGGCCATTTATTTCATCGAGTGGCAGATCGTTCTGGACGACAATGGCAGCTATATGTCCTTCCTGGATTACATGAGAACCTCTCTCACCGAAGCGCATTATCGCTTTGGCAGCAGCAACAGGGACCTGGGCGAGGTTGGCCAGTGGGGATATGCCCTGGCGGCCCTGAATTTCCTGGGTTTCCTGTTTGGTGGCGTGGCCATCTGGCTGTTCCTGAAAGACATGCTTTACTGCGCGCCCTGCCAGAAATACCTGAAAAGCCAGGGGTCCATCACCCGGCGCTTTGAGAATGCCGGAGCATTCCGGTCACAATATGACGGGCTGGTGAATACGCCAGCCTCGTCCATGCTTCTGGCCAGCCTTGTCAGCCATCCGGGCCTGTCCGGACGGCCAAAACGGGGGGTCCATGAGCTGACTGTCACCCTGTACCAGTGTCCCGGCTGTACGGCGCAGACCCTGCGCTGCAGGGTGAAAATCCTGGGCCTGACCGGATGGTCGGAAGATGAGGATCTGAAAAAAGCTGTCCCTGTCCCCGCCAGGGTTGATCTGAAACCGGCGTTTGCGAAAAACTGAGGGTGAGTTATCTGGGCGCGGCTCTTCTTGCAGCCTGCAGCAGGGTGCCGGGAAGGCTCACAGCAAGTCCTGACGCTGTCCTCACAAGTGCATCCGCGCCCTGCCAGAAATCTCCGAAGTGCTCGTTCAGTCTGGCCAAGGCCTCGTTCGGGTGTTTTCCTGTACCTTCAAGGAAAGACTGGATCTGGATTATCAGATTCCCCGGTATGCCTTCCGGCCAGATCCGTACTGTACGCTGGGACTGCTGGTACTGGCCATACTGGTAACAGAAGACAATCTGGCTGGCCGTCGCGATGGAGCCACGGCAGACTGCAGAGAAGAAGCGGCCAATTTTTGCCGGTTTTCCGCAGAGCCGCTGCATGGCGGCGATATCAGCAAAGGTATAGAAGCCCGAGAGAACATCATACGGCTTCCAGGGTATATTCTGAATTCCGCAGGCCGGCCGCGCCAGGGCCTGGAAATACATTCCCTTGTATATCTCAAGGTTCTCTCCGCCCTTGCCGTCCAATGCCCCCAGGTTTCCCATAATTTCAGAAACTGTAATGCCGCGGAGATTAATATTGCCATTTGATCTTTCCACCCTGATGCCCAGGCGACTCAGGGCCGTAATGGCCGCGCGCTTTTCAGGAGTATTCCTGAAAGGTTCGGGCAGTTGCTCAAACGGTGGCTGTATGGCGCTCATTCCTGAACCCTGTTTTCTGAAACCGGCCTATCTTTCAAGAATGGACATCCCCTGGTCAATGCATGATTTACTTTCATTGCACAGGCAGAAATCCAGTTTCCGTCTATGGCAGGAAGCGCGCCTGCCCGGCAGCGGGTTCCCGGCCCGGCTTCAGACGGGACGGGGAGATAGCGGCGGCGCTCCCAAAAGAGTGGCCTTCAGCCCTGCCGGTGGCCGGGAATAGCCCAGCGCTGCTCTTGCTGTTATGACGGCAGGAAGGCTGTGGCACCATTTTCTGGCCCGCTTCAGTTCCGAATGCAGTGCCCTTGCGGCCATATTGAAAACGGCCTGCTGGCCTTTCTGTACATGGGGCAATTCCCCCTGTTTCCGGCCGTCCAGGGAATTGTATCCTGTGACACTTCGCTGGTTCAGGGTGTTGACATAACCCTCGATCCGGGTGATCCTGTCGTGCAATGCTGTGGTCGCTGCAGCATCCATCCTGTCAGATGTCTCCAGAATGGCCTGGTGCAGTCTGAGAAAGCCGTGCTCCAGCTGGGCAGAAAACATGATTTGCCAGCGGGGGTCCTTTTTTCCCTGTTGGGGGTAAAGAGAAACCAGGGTTTCCAGTCTTGCGGCAATTTTTGCTGCGTTCAGGGTTTTGATATCTGACAGGTGCGCTGGCCAGACTGCAGCTATGATTTCTGCCTGTCGCTCTGCCAGATCCGGGCAATTGCTGTAATAGCGCCGGGCCGCAGCTTCTGTTTTCTTCTGATCACGGACATAGGCCCGGATCATCATCTGGTACACTTCCTGGTCCCGGCGAATTTCTGTCCACGCGTTCAGGAATTTGAAGCCTTTGGGAGAACACATGTTCGCAAGGCGTGTCCGTGCCCTGACAATTTCCTGTTCGGCTGGTGCTGTCATGGTTTTCTCCGTTTCCGACCCTGCAAAGTCATAGGACGCCAGATGCGGGGAGAGCAACGGCTGATTTACTTTCATTCTTTTGCGACCTCTGGCAAAAGTATCCCATATCTTTCCCGGTCCTGGAAAATCCGATGCCCCGCAACAGTCTCCGTGATTTTATCGAGCGTCTGGAAAAAGCCGGACGGTTATTCCGGGTGAGGGAGTCTGTCCCGACCCATCTGGAGATGACGGAGATCCACACCCGTCTTCTGGCCGAAAAAGGGCCTGCATCGATGTGCAAAATGTGATCAGGAAACCCGTTCGGGCATTCCGGATGAATAATGGTAATTATTCTGGCAGCGGCTGCCGGCCTGATTTTGTGACCGGTACATTATCTGGCTGGAATTTCTCAAGTACAGGTTTGGGCATGAAGTCCCGGACCACAGGATCGATCAGCCAGAAGTAAGTTTCTTCATGCCCGCGCTGCCTGTCAATATTCACGGGATTTTTATCCCACATCCCGGAGCGGCCCCCGATCCATATCAGGTTTTTTTCGGTCAGTTCTTTTACAACTTCATTGGTCAATCCCAATCTGTAATCTTCTCTCAGACGGGAAACACCATTCTCGGTAAAAAATGTTATGATGTCTGGCGGAAGCAGTAAATCTCTGAAATAGTAGTCCATTCCTTCGGCATCCTGTCGCCGTGTAATAAGATCAAAATCTGTTCTATGGGTATCATCTGTTGCAGGGTCAGGAGATCTGTTGTCCCTGTAAACAGTACCGCTATAATCTTTCATACGGTAACCTTCCATGATTTCAATCCTTGCGCAATGAATGGCTGTTTCAACAGTAGCCACATTTATTACACAGGGGCTCGAGCCAACAGCAAAGACCAGCTCAATGCCCGCTGCCGCAGAAAGTTCTTTACCCATTTTTTCAGCTGCTTTTTCAGCTACACTAAATTCTGCTTCGAGCTGTCTGATTCTGTCGGGGGGTAAATATGCAGGAAGGCGCCGCCTGGTCATGAATTTTTCCTTGTCTTTCTTGTTGAAAAAAACACTCTGGGATGCATTTTTAATTTCAGCAAGATTTTTAATTCAAAGATTTTTCAATCTGTTGCTTTGCATCTGATCTTGATCCACGCTGCATCTTTATAGTTTTCTGAAAGAATCCCATGCCTCACACCAGCCTTCGCGATTTCATGGACCGTCTGGAAAAGGCGGACCGTCTGGTCCGGGTGAGGGAACCCGTCTCAACCCATCTGGAAATGACCGAGATTCACACACGTCTGCTGGCTGAAAAAGGCCCGGCGGTGCTGTTTGAAAATGTGATCAGGGCAGACGGGACGAAATCGGATATACCCGTGCTGGTCAACCTGTTCGGCACGGTGGAGCGCGTGGCCTGGGGCATGGACCGGGAGCCGCACCAGCTGCGCGAAGTGGGGGAGACTCTCGCCTTTCTGAAACAGCCCGAGCCGCCTGGCGGCTGGCGCGAGGCGCTCGGCCTGCTTCCGTTGGCCCGCACCGTCATGGCCATGCAGCCCAAAACCGTGAGTTCTGCCCCGTGCCAGGAAATTGTCCTGACCGGCGATGACATTGATCTGAACAAACTGCCCATCCAGGGCTGCTGGCCCGGCGAGCCCGCGCCGCTGATCACCTGGCCCCTCGTCGTGACCAAAGGCCCCACGGACAAGCGCGAGGACAACTTTAACCTCGGCATCTATCGCATGCAGGTGCTGGGCAAAAACAAGACCATCATGCGCTGGCTGAAATACCGTGGCGGGGCCCAGCATCACCAGCGCTGGAAACAGGCGGGCAAGCGCGAGCCTCTGCCCGTGGCGGCGGTGATCGGCGCTGATCCGGGCACGATTCTGGCCGCGGTGACTCCTGTGCCGGATACGCTGTCGGAATACCAGTTTGCCGGCCTGTTGCGCGGGAAAAAGGTGGAGCTGGTGGACTGCAAGACCGTACCGCTGAAAGTGCCGGCGCAGGCGGAAATCGTGCTGGAAGGCCATGTGAGCCTGGACGATTATGCTGACGAAGGACCCTATGGCGACCACACGGGCTATTATAATTCCGTCGAGAAATTTCCCGTGTTTACCATCACAGCCATCACCATGCGTCGTGATCCGATCTATCTGTCCACTTTCACCAGCCGCCCGCCGGACGAGCCCAGCATTCTGGGCGAGGCGCTGAATGAGGTGTTCATCCCGCTGCTGGCCCAGCAGTTCCCCGAGATTGTGGATTTCTGGCTCCCGCCCGAGGGATGCAGTTATCGCATCGCGGTGGTGAGCATGAAAAAGGCTTACCCGGGCCACGCCAAGCGCGTGATGATGGGCGCGTGGTCGTTCCTGCGCCAGTTCATGTACACCAAGTGGGTCATCGTAGTGGACGACGATATCAACGTGCGCGACTGGAAAGACGTCATGTGGGCCATCAGCACGCGCATGGACCCGGCGCGGGACATCACGATCATCGAGAACACGCCCATCGACTATCTGGACTTCGCCAGCCCCGAGAGTGGTCTGGGCAGCAAGATCGGCCTGGACGCCACCAGCAAATGGCACCCCGAGACCAAACGCGAATGGGGTCACAAAATGCGCATGGACCAGGGCGTGATCGACGAGGTCACCCGCAAATGGGCGTCGTACGGCTTGCCGGGAAGCGGGAAGGAGATTTGGTGAAACTTACCTCTCCCTCAGGGGGAGAGGTCAAGGTACCCACGTTTTACTTTTACCAATGTGTGGCAGGGTGGCGGGATTCCAGGTATGGCCAATCCCCGTGAGTCAAAGATGCTTTCCCGCGAAGACACAGAGCAGTTGCTTCATACCGGCCTGACAGAGGACGAGATCCGGGCGGCTGACGAGGTCCTGTCAGAAAAGAAACGTGTCCTGAAAAATCCCTGCCGCGCCATCGTCAATCTGTGGGAAACGTCCAGGAACCTGAAAACCTGGCTGGAGATAAGCCTGTCCCTGGAACGCTATATTGCCTTGGCCTGTGGGCTGAATGACACCCATCTCTTTACCATGCCTTCTTCTGTGGCCACCGGGCGGTTTACCCTGACGGATTTTCTGGTGGCCCATCCGGATGTTTTCTGTAACAGCCTCCAGCATTTCCTGCTTCTGCGCGTCTGTGCATCGTCCGAAGGCGGCAGCATCAGTTTTCCCGACCTGAAGCTGCGCACTTCCCATTCGTCCTGGCTTCAGGGTCTGGTTCTGAAAGAACAGCAGCCGCTGTCGCCGGAGGAGGCCATGGTCTGCCGGACCCGGGCGCGGGAGAATTTCCACCGGGCCTTCAGCGGCAATGGCCCCTTTGAGCCGGCGGTTTTCAGGGAGGCTTTTGCAGCGCTGCTGCGGGATCTGCCCCTCCTGGACGGAGAGGGGTGGGGAGACCTGTTTCCCCGGGGCGCTACCGCTGCAAGAGCGGTAAATCCGGATCCACGTCCTGTGCCCTGATCAGGCAGCCTGTTTTTATTTTCGGCCTGACCGGGTAGTATTGGCTGATTCCTCCACAGATTCCGGAAAAAATCCATGTCAGGATCTTCAGGCTCCAGGCCAAAACTGGAGCGACGTGATTATGACGCTGCTGCTGCGTGGCTGGAGCGTACGGCGCGTGATCCTGTTCCGGCCGTTATGGATGAGGTGGTCCGGAAACTGGAATTTGTCTCCCACAGGGATGCGGAAGACGTCAGATCCGGGCTTTGCCTTATGTGCTGGTATCCAGGCCGGGCCGGCATCCTGAAAGAACAGGATGCGTTTCCGCCCGGAACGCTGTCTCCCGGTGCCCGGAAATTGTGGGCGGGGCTGCATAACATGCTCGTTGTCCGGTATGACAGGCTGTCCCATTATGGTCATGAGTGTCTTGCGCCGGAAGATGTCTTCAACGCTGTCCTTGTCCTGTGCTTCAGGAAGGATGCCAGGGCTTTTGTGGCGGCCTGTTCACAGGCTATCAGCGAGGATCTGGGAGGTAATTTCTGCGGCCCCGTAAACTGGGATGATTACACACAGAAAGAATCCCGGGAAGAACCAGCACGGCTTGCCCAGGCCACTGAAGCCTGGAATCCCCCCGGACTCAAAGCCGCCTGACGGCAGCGGGGTGTGGGCCGCCTGTCGACAAGGCGGGGGGAGGCGTGTATCCTGCGCCCGGTTTTCACACGATCACGGTCAGTGTCATGTCAGGGTTTGAGTCCAACAAGGTTTTTGCCGCCGTCCTTCTGGCCGGCCTCGTGGCCATGATGTCGGGCTTTATCGCGCACGTACTGTCAGAGCCGGAGATGCCGGAAAAAAACGCCTATGTGGTCGAGGTCCCGCAGGCCGGGCAGGGCCCGGGAACTGCATCCACGGCTCCCGCAGGGCCGGAGGATATCCGCCCGCTGCTGGCCTCGGCTGACCTGGCCGCCGGGCAGAAAATCACCCGGGCCTGCGCGGCCTGTCACAGCTTTGACAAGGGCGGTCCGGACAAGGTGGGCCCCAACCTGTGGGGTGTTGTGGGCGGACCCAAGGCCCACCGCAGCGGCTTTTCCTATTCCGCGGCCATGCAGGGCGCCGGCGGGGAATGGTCCTATGACGAGCTGAACCACTTCCTGTTCAGTCCCAAAGGCTATATCAGCGGCACAAAGATGGTCTATGGGGGGGTCAAGGACACGAAAGACCGGGCCAACCTGATTGCCTGGCTGCGGTCACAGGCGGACAGCCCTCGCCCGTTACCCTGACCATACCGCCAGTCAACGGATAATGGCCATCTGACTTCGGTTTTCTGCGCTTCCGGTGCTCATGTACTTACACGTACACTGCGCGCCGGTTCTCGAAAACTCTCGTCATCTGGCTCATTCTGCGTTGACTGGCGGTATGGTTTGTTTCCGGTTTTCACCCTCTGCCTTTTTGTCCCGCGGGTGGGCCTTGCGGTAATTCTCCAGAAGCGTCTGTGCGTCAACGTCGGTATAGCGCTGGGTGGCCGACAGGGAGGCATGGCCCAGAAGTTCCTGGATCACGCGCAGGTCAGCCCCGCCGCCCAGAAGATGCGTCGCAAAGCTGTGGCGCAGGGCGTGGGGCGTAGCCGTGTCGGGCAGCCCCAGATGTTTCCGCAGTGCGGCCATCTGCCGCTGGGCCACGCCGGGTGAAAGTCTCTGGCCTTTTTCTCCCAGAAACAGGGGGCCATCGCTGGCCGCAGGGGGCGTTCCCGGGTCCTTCCTGTAGGCAACCACAGCCTCCACAACAGCCGGCAGGACGGGCACCAGGCGCTGGCGGCGGCCCTTGCCGGTGATGCGCAGCATGTCTCCCTGCGGCGATGGGGCCAGGGGCAGGGCGTCGCGGGACAGGGACAGGGCCTCGCTGATGCGCAGGCCGCATCCGTACAGCAGGGCAAACAGGGCCCGGTCGCGGGCGCCGACCCAGCCGGCCCTGTTATCCAGCGCCGCAGGAACATCGGCCTGGTCCAGCACCTGCCGGGCATCGTCCTGGCTGAGCGGCCTTGGCAGTGGCGCCCTGACCCGCGGTCCACGCATGGACAGGGCCGCTGCGTTATGAAGCCGGCCGCTCCTGTCCAGCCAGCGGAAGAAATTGCGCAGGGCCGACAGGGCCCGGGCGCGGCTGCTGACTCCCGTTCCCTTTTCCGCCAGTGCGGCCAGCCATGCGCGGAAACCGGCGGTGTCCGCGCGGGACAGGTCATTCAGGGACGGCGCCCCGCCCAGATGGCCGGACAGGAAAGCCAGAAAGCCGGACACATCGCTGCGATAGGCCGCCAGGGTGTGGGGCGACACGTTCTTCTGCTTTTCCAGTCCGTGCAGCCAGGCCTGCATGCAGTCCAGGACGTCAGGCTGGCAGGGCAGGAGGGTCAGGGTGTCATGCTCTTTCATCCGTAAAGATACCGGTTGAGGATTCAGCAACTCAGGAGTAACTATAAGGCATTGTCCAACAGACAGGTAAGG
>JALYJY010000079.1 GCA_030775045.1 Pseudomonadota bacterium
AGGTTACCATGCCGGCTGTCCGGGCCTGGCTGGCGGCCCATCCGGACCGGGCGGCCGAAGTGATGCACCAGAATGCCTCGTATGTATTTTTCCGGGAGCTGGACGGGGAGGAGGGGCCTTTGGGAGCCCAGAATGTTCCCCTGACGCCCGGCCGCTCGCTGGCTGTGGACAGGACCCTTATTCCGCTGGGGGCGCCCCTGTGGCTGGACACTGTGGACCCGCTGGACATGAGCCGTCCCCTGCGCCGCCTGATGGTGGCCCAGGATACGGGGGGAGCCATCAGGGGGCCTGTGCGCGGTGACTTTTTCTGGGGGCACGGCGAGGATGCGGAGCAGCGGGCCGGAGTCATGAAAAGCCCAGGCCGGTACTATGTCCTGCTGCCGAAGCCGGAGGTGCAGTGATGGTTGTGCGTCGTGATACCCGTGGCCCGTCGCAGCGCCAGCTGCGGGTGGGGGAAGAGTTGCGCCACGCCCTGTCTGCATTACTGAGAAAGGGGGATTTCCGCGATCCGGCCCTGCATGATCTGAACGTCACTGTCAATGAAGTCAGGATCAGTCCGGACCTGAAAAACGCCACGGCCTTTGTCATTCCCTTGGGCGGAAAAGGGACGGATGAGGCTGTGAAAGCCCTGAACCGGGCGGCGCCTTTCATGCGATCGCAACTGGCCAGGGCGGTGCGCCTGCAGTATGTGCCCCAGCTGTCGTTCGAGGCGGACCGCTCCATGGATGAGGTATCGCGCATTGACAGCCTGCTGCGCCGGCCCGAGGTGCAGAAAGACCTCAGGAATACACCGGCCCCCGAAGAGGGGGAGGAGGACTGATATGCGCCTGTCCCTGGTCCTTTCCGCTGCAGTGCTTGTCCTGCTGTCGGGTGGTGCTCCTGCCGCGGAAATGCCGGAACCCTGCCTGGGACGTGAGCGTTGCCAGATGGTCAAAACACACAATGCCGGAACAGGTGCTGACGGAGAGCAGATCAGCCTGGTCGAGACGCGTGTGGCCAGTCCGCCGGGCACAGAGCCGTTTGCCGCCTGTGGCCGGACACAGGATGTTTCGGGTGGGCAGGAATACTGGCGTCTGGTGATGGGCAAAAAGGACAAATCCTGGAGCATGGATTCCCAGCCCGTCCTGACCATCTGCAACGACGGATACGGCGCGGCAGGCGTGGGCCAGGATACCGTGACGGTGAGCGCCAACACCCTGCGCCGCGTCCAGTCAGGCGGCAGTGCGGACCGGTGGGAGAGGGAAGAGACCCTGAATCTGTCGCCCCTGTATCTGAAAGCCTGGCGGGAGTGTGGCTGGTACAATGGTACCGGGGACAGCTATGCCACAGCAGGCAGTGCCGATCCTTTCATTGTGCGTTCATGGTGGGCAGAAGGAAAGAAGGGCGTGGAACCACACTGTCCCGACACGTCTGACCCGAAAACAGCCACGGGTCTGGTTCTGCCGGTCGTACCGGTGGAAGGAGGCGTGCCGGAGGGGACTTCCCTGGGCAGCTGCGCCATGGATGTGACGGACAGAACAGGATTTTATATCGTGGGCAAACCGGGCAAAGCCTTTTTCCGGACTGTGGCGACCGATGACGGAGGTCTTTACGTCCAGGTGCAGGATCCTGCCCTTGTGAATTCCGCAAAATCCTGGGTGCGGAACGATCATGTGGAAGTCTGGGTCTTTGATCCCGTCGACCAGACGGAGGATGCCGGTTTCTGGCAGATCGGCGTTTTGCCCGTGGAGGGAACTGTGGTCACCGGCTATGGGAAGCCCGCTGCCTTGCCCAAGGTCCGTCGCTGGACAACCACGGAGGCCGGGCAACCGGTCACAGTACTGCATCTGCAGTGGCCCGGGCTGGAATACCTGACGGGACAGCAGGGCACGGCCCAGGTGGCTGTCCTGTATTCAGACAGTGACACGGGGGAGCGTCAGGATCGTCTTCTGGGCACCGTGCCGGTCAAATATGCCGATGCCAGGACCCTGGGCGGAACAGCGCACATGCCCCTGACCTGCGGAGTCCGCAACGGCCGGCTGGATGTCATCCGCAACGATCAGCCCAACCTGATGCCCCTGCCATAGAATGGTGTTTTCCGGAAAACGGCCTCTGCATGGCTGGCTGGTGGTGGACAAGCCTGTGGGGCCGGGATCCACGCAGGTACTGGGGCGGGTAAAATACCTGCTGAAACCTGAAAAGGCCGGCCATGGCGGAACCCTGGATCCTCTGGCATCGGGCATTCTGCCCATTGCGTTCGGCGAGGCCACCAAGACTGTGCCGTGGGTCATGGATGCCCTGAAAACCTATCGTTTTACGGCCCGGTGGGGAGAAGCCCGAAACACCGACGATGCGGAAGGGGAGGTGACCGCCACGTCTCCCGTGCGGCCGGGAGCGGAGGATATTCACCGCATCCTGCCCCTGTTCCACGGAGATATCCTGCAGGTTCCGCCCGCTTACAGTGCCCTGAAGATCGGGGGACAGCGCTCGTACACTCTGGCCCGCGGCGGACAGGATGTGGAGCATGCACCCCGGCGGGTGCGTGTGGACAGGCTGTCCCTGGTGGACTGTCCTGATCCGGACCGTGCGGTGTTCGAGGTGGTATGCGGCAAGGGAACATATGTGCGCTCCCTGGCCCGGGATATGGCCCTGAAGCTGGGAACCGTGGGATATGTGTCCGGTCTGCGCCGCCTGGCGGTGGGGCCGTTTTCCCTGAAAGATGCCCTGGCCCTGCCGGATCTGGAGGCAGCAGGGCCGGAAGCGGTTCTGGCCCGGATCATCCCGCTGGAAAAAGCCCTGGCGACCTTGCCGGTTCTGGAAGTGACAGCCGGGGAGGCTCTGGCCCTGTCCCGGGGGCAGGCACTGGAGGCCAGGAGCCGGGACACGGAAGGTGGAGTTTTTCTGGTGATGCACCGGGCCCACCCTGTGGCCCTGGCCAGTATTCGGGACGGAAAGATCCGGGTCCTGCGGGGGCTGAATATGCCCGGTACGTCCTGAATTCCCTCTCCCGGAACCTCCTGCGAAAGTCCGTTATTGTCATTCCGACCGAAGTCCCGACAGGGACGGAGCGGAGTAATCTTATGGAGATCCTTCAACTTCAGGCCCCTGCTGGGCCTTGCGCTCGGGATGACAATAAAGAGCGAGTGATTTTCGCAGAGGTTTCCGGGAGGAAATGGTATTGAATTGCCTTCCCTGTTCCGGCTGAGAGGCCGGGATTCTCAAAACTCATTGTTGAAAGTATTTCTGTATTTTACAAAAAAACAGGAACGGCTCATCTGAAAGGGAATAAAGCCATGAAGTTCAGGAAAATTCTTTCTGGTTTGCTTGCTGCCGGCGTTGTTGCAGCAGACACCGGGTGTGCAACAGCAGGCAGAATGAAGGCCGCAGAGGACAAAATTGTTGCGCTGGAAGGAAGGCTGGAAACGCTCGAAACAGACCGGAACGACCATGAACGTCGGCTCCGCGCTGTTGATGCCGCTGTACAGAATATTGAGGGAAATCTTCAGGGATATTGGGCATTGCAGGGAAATGTCACAGGTCTTGTCGGGCAACAGGCTGCCGGCGCAGAAGCCCGGAGAATGGCAAGATATGACAGTCCTGCTGATGCGCTTGTAGCCTGCCTGGACCGTCGCGGAGTGAAAGCTGAAAACGCCAATGGTACAGTAAATATACTGTCTGGTCCGCTGTCGAGAGGACAGAAAAATGGCACGTTCTTCTGTACAAAGGTTGTAAGGCGGGTTTTTGACAATCCTTCTGTCCCCGCTCCGGGGGTTGCAAGGTCCAGAACCAGTAGCCCGGGAACATCGACAGCCTCTCCGGCACAGAATCCGACCGTCTCTGCGCCGGGACCTGAAAGCTTCAGAACCGGCAGCGGAACAGGAAGCGGTGCTTCTGAAACCGACGCGGCCGCTGCAGGGCGGAAAACAGCCCAATCACTGCAGCCAGCCGGGTCTGTGTTTCCGGAGGCCAGATTCTAGTCTGCCTGTCAGATAACTCTCGACCCGGGGCCAGGGATGGTGCATCCTTGGCCCCGTATCTTTTTAACAGGGTCGGGTTTCATGTCTGATTCCCCTCCGGTTTCTGGTCCGTTTTCCGGCGGGCGGCGCATTGTCCTGGTGACGGGACTGTCCGGGGCTGGCATGTCGTCGGCCCTCAAGGCGCTGGAAGATCTGGGGTACGAGGCGGTGGACAACCTGCCCCTGTCCCTGGGGGGCAGTCTGGCCCGGCAGGGCGGGGATACCCCTGTCGCCATGGCCCTAGACAGCCGCACCTGGGGTTTTTCCGCCGGGAATGTGCTGCAACTGCTGGACGAGCTTCTGGCCCTGCCGGACACATCGCCTGAACTGCTGTTCCTGGAGTGCCAGGACGATATCCTGCAGCGGCGCTTTACAGAAACCCGCCGGCGGCATCCCCTGGCGACCGACAGGCCGGTGGCCGATGGCATTGCCCATGAGAGATCGCTGCTGGCCCCCCTGCGCAGTCGCGCAGATGTGGTCCTGGACACCTCGGCCCTGTCCATCCACGATCTGCGCCGCATCCTGTCCGCCCAGTATGGAACGCAGGGAGGGGGCGGACCGCGCATCTTTGTCACTTCCTTTGCGTTCCGGGGCGGCGTTCCGCGCGAGGCAGACCTGGTCTTTGACGTGCGCTTTCTGGACAATCCCCACTATGATCCCGCCCTGCGGCCCCTGACGGGCCTGGACAGCGCTGTGGCGGACAGGGTCGCAGCCGATCCCGACTATGCCCTGTTTTTCCAGAACATGGTCCGGCTGCTGGAGCCGTTGCTGCCCCGCTATGTGCGGGAGGGGAAGAACTATCTGACCATTGCGGTGGGATGTACCGGGGGACGGCACCGGTCGGTTTTTGTTGCGCAGCAGCTGGGCCTGTGGTTACAGGAGAAGGGGTACAGGGGCGGGGTCCGTCACCGGGAGCTGTCGCTTCCGGACCCTGCGCGAAGCCCTGAAGACAGGAGTACGGGACAATGATCGGAATGGTTCTTGTAACGCATGGGCGTCTGGCCGCGGATTTTCTGGCGGCGCTGCAGCATGTGGTGGGGGAGCAGAAACAGGCCGCAGCGGTTTGCATTGCCCCCGAAGATGACATGAACCGGCGGCGCGAGGAAATCCTGGAATGCATCAGGACGGTGGACAGCGGCGCGGGCGTTGTGATCCTGACGGACATGTTCGGCGGAACGCCCAGCAATCTGGCCATCTCCCTGATGGACCAGGCCAACGTGGAAGTACTGGCGGGAATCAATCTTCCCATGCTGATCAAACTGGCCGGTGTGCGTGCCACGGAACCGCTGGAGCGCGCGGTAGCCAGCGCCTGTGAGGCCGGACGGAAATACATCAATGTGGCCTCGGCCCTGCTGGCCCGGAAAGCGGGCTGACCATGCCTCGTGGCAAGCCATCGGCTGCGGCGGTTTCCAGGATTGTGACCATCACCAACCAGCGCGGACTTCACGCCAGGGCTGCGGCCCGCATTGTCAAGACCGTGGCGCTGTTCAGGGCGCAGGTCGAAGTCAGCCGCAACGGGACAACTGTGTCCGGCGAATCCATCATGGGCCTGATGATGCTGGCGGCCGCGCCGGGCTGTGACATCACCCTGCGCGCCACAGGTCCCCAGGCAGCCGAGGCGGTGGAGGCGCTGGCGGAGCTGGTCAGCCGGAAGTTCGACGAAGAATAATAATAGCCCATTCATTCTGTGTTGACTGGCGGCGGAGACTGAATTTTTGTCGTTTCCAGAAAACTGGAAACTTTCCTTTATGAACAGGAAAACATATTTTAAACCGGTTTAATGTTTACTGGTGAGAATATGTGGTACAGGCGTCAGGAAAAGAGGCCGGAATGACGGCACGTCATCAGACGGTTATCCTGCACGGAACCAAAGGCTCACCGGTCATCAACTGGTTCCCATGGCTGAAGGGCGAGCTGGAGGCCTGCGGGCACGAGGTATTTGTACCGCGCCTGCCCACGCCGGAAGGACAGGACAGAGAGGGCTGGTGCACCGCCCTGCGGGAGCAGGCGCCCATCTTCGGCCGGAATACGACCCTGATCGGGCACAGTTGCGGTGCCACATTCCTGCTGCACATCCTGGAGGCGGTGCGCGAGCCTGTGGCCATGACGGTATTCGTCAGTCCTGTGACAGCCGATGTGGGACACCCCGAATACGACGTCCTGAATCGTACTTTTGTTCATCATGCCTTTGACTGGGAGAAAATCCGCCGCAACGCTGGCCAGGCGCATATCCTGCACGGCGACAATGATCCGTATGTGCCGCTGGCGCAGGCGGAATTTCTGGCCCGCAGCATGGGAGTTCCGGTGGAGCTTGTCACCGGCGGTGGCCACCTGAATGCCGAAAGCGGATACACAGCTTTCCCCCGCCTGCGAAATCTTGTGTGCGGGGGATCAGAATGACACAGAAGAAAGCAGTAATCACTGGCGCGGGACGTGGACTGGGGCGGGCGCTGGCCCTGGGTCTGGCCGAGGCCGGTTTCCTGCCGCTTCTGATAGGCCGGAGCCCTGCGGACCTGCAGCAGACGGCGGACCTGGTCCGGCAACATTACAATGTTGCGGCGGGCGTATGCGGAGCCGATCTTTCTGCTCCGGACCAGATCGCGAAAGCCTGCCGGGATATTCTTCAGGACCATTCTTCCATTGATGTTCTGGTCAACAACGCGGCGGGATGGACGGAAGGACCACTGGAAAACCTCACCGACACACAGATTGCAGACCAGATCAGCGTGACCATCACGGCCGGGATCCTTCTGGCAAAGCATCTGAAGCCGGTGCTGAAGAAAACCGCAACAGGTGCCCATGTCATCAATATTGTCTCCATGGGCGGGTTGCCGAATGCTGCTCTGGTTGATGGTTCGGTGGCTTTTTACGCCTCGAAATACGGTCAGGCAGGCATGGGCGATATCCTGCGCCAGGAACTGAAAGTCGATGGCATCAGTGTCTGCAACATCCTGCCCACGGGTATTCTGGGAGACAGTACATGGTTTGACGACAGTGCTTCCCTGCGGGAAAAACACGGGCCAGGTTGAGTGGGTGTCCGGGATGTTGTCGATGCTGTCCGGTTCGTCCTGACCCGTTCACCCTTGTCCGCTGTCGATACACTGGTTATATCCGGCAAAGGCTGATCTGCCTTTTCCTTTTTCGTTCACGGGCTGTTCTTCGGAGGCAGCTTTTTTTATATCTTCATTTTTGATCAGGGCGTGTGGACAATCAAACGGATAACGGCGACACGCAGATCGAGTATGCTATAAAATTGATGCAAGAGAGACAGGCCTTGTTTTGGCCATGGGGATATTCCAGTCTGAACACATCCTTTTCAAGTGAGGGTTCCATGTCCTTACCGTCCCGCCGTATCGCATCATGGCTGGCTGGCGCTGCTGCCGTGACAGCTCTGGTCACCGGTCTGGCTCTGTATAACAGCGGCACAGCATCACCCGCCCGTGCGGCGACTGAACCTGCGTACAGCGTTCTCAGGCTTGAGCTGAAAATCGATGCCACGGAAACCTGGGAAAACGGCAAGGACAAGGATGAATGGCGCAATGCCACCGTCAGGGAAATTCACACCTCAGAAATTCCCATGAAGACTGTTGGCAATCTGCGCAATTATAACAGCATGGACCCTTTGTACCATCAGAAGCTGGCAGCGCAAAAGCCGGCGGCGGGACATTCCCCCATGGCCAGCACAGCCGCTATGCCCGACATGGCCAAAATGCAGGAGATGCAGAAAAAGGTTCAGGTCTGTAGCGGCGACAAAAACTGCCTGCAGAAGGCAGCCATGGACATGGCCATGCAGAATATGTCAAAGCGCGGCCCGCAGGGCGCCCAGGTTGCTGCTGACTTTCAGGCCATGAGTGCAGATTGCACCAATATTCATGGACACGCCTTTGGCAGCAAAGGCTATGAAAAATGCATGGATGATCTGGCCAGAAAGCGGTCCACAGGTCCCGTTACAGCTGACGCGCCAGAGCCTGAAGAGCCGGAAGACCGCTTCCAGTACTACAGAACCCGGTGCACGACCACAGGCCACAGCAGGATTGACCGGTCCGGTACAGGGAAAACCCAGGATATTGGCGGCGGCCGTGAAGGGCATGACTATACAAGAGGCGAGAGCGACCTGGACCCGAAAGCTCCCGGTCTGATCTGTGCCGGCGATACGGTGGTCGATGTGAAAGCCGGGAAAATCTACACCCTTAATATCAACTTCCCTTCTATTCCTGTGGAGACGGAATATCATTACCCGCCCATTGTCATGCCCAAATCACAGGAAAAGGCAAATATCTATAATCCGCCTGTCGTTGTGAAAGATCCTCCGGCGAACGCGCAGGACAAATTTGACAAGGACCTGCGCGGACAGATTTTCAGGATTTTCTGGAACGGTGCGCCACTGTCCGGGGAAAAAATCTTTACCCTGGAAGGTGTAGGTGGAGAGAACAAATTCGGCTATGGCAAAAACATGGTTGCCGGCACGGCCACCCTCACCTGGTCTTTCAGGCCTTACGCCGGCCCTGCCATTCCCGGGCCGCCCTCGCGCTAGTCAGACAGGGCTGTTTCCCGATATCCGGCTGAACAAAAAACCCGGTGTTGCGTTTTATGAATCCCCTCTCCTTTCACAGGAGGGGGGTTCTTCATGGAAAGGCTTTTTATATGAAACGCTTCTGCTGTTTTCTTTTT
>JALYJY010000080.1 GCA_030775045.1 Pseudomonadota bacterium
GCAGGGGGGAACTGTCATGCCCGGCGGCGAAGTAATCTGCCTCCCCGCTAAAAAGAAAATTGGAAACAGATCCGCTGGCATAACGGACGGCCCTGAAGAAATCAGTGTACTCCCCCGGGGGCCCAGAAACAGGATTGCAGCCAGGGACGTAAAAAAGAGCACGACGAAAAGGGCCGGAAATATGCGCCTGATCCTGCGGCCATAAAAACCGGCGAAGGAAAACTGGCCAGCTTCGATCTCGCGCGTGATGATGCCTGTGATCAGATAGCCGGATATGACAAAAAAATATCGACACCGATGAAACCGCCCCTGAAAAGCGATATGTCCAGATGAAAGAGTACTATGGCGATGACAGAAACCGCACGCAGCCCGTCGATCCAGGGCATATAGGTTCTGGTATTTTTGTTCGTCAGAGAAGGCATCATAAAAAATTATTTTACTTACTATGGGAAAATTCAGACAACCATGTCCTATACTGGCAGGGCTTTGTCAAGCCGCACAGCTTCTGCAGGAAATGACCGGATGGTTCCCGGTGGCAACGCCTGAAGCCTGATCTGCCGCCAGCCCTGACGGCCGGATTTCATGCAAAGTAAAACCGCTGCCAATTCCTGCTGGCAGGATGCTACGTTGGCTCCCTGCTTTTTCAGGGTGCCAGTTTTTCAGGAGCGACAATCATGGGTTTTCAGGATCAACTTTTCTCTTCCAGCCTGTTTTCCAGAAGGGTCCTGGACATGAAGCCTCTGGCAACCCTGGCAACTGCTGCGCTGGTCAGCCGGCTCAGGGAACAGGGGCATGATCTCATCGACCTTGGCGTCGGGCAGCCCATCCATAAAATCCCCCCTGCCGTCACAGCTGCGATGCATGCCGAAATCGACAGGGGAGCGTTTCCTTACACCCACACTGCCGGCCGCCTCGACCTCCGCCAGGCCCTGTGCGGACACTACGAACGGCAGGGCCTGCTGTTCACGCCTGATCAGGTGACGTTCGGAGCGGGAGCCAAGGCTGTTATTTTCCAGGCCCTTGCGGCAACACTGGAGAAGGGTGACGAGGTTATCCTGATCAGTCCTTTCTGGGCCTCATACCCTGAAATGATACGGTATTACGAGGCTGTTCCCCGGTATATCACAACCTCTGCCGAAGATGGCTTCAGGATTGAGCCTGACGCGCTGGCAAAGACCATCACACCCAAAACGAAATGGCTTGTCCTGAATTCCCCCGGCAATCCGACCGGCAAGGTTTTTTCCGCCGGAAACATGCAGGAGATCAGTGACATCCTGAAACGCCCGGAGTGCTCCCATGTCATGGTCCTGACGGACGAGATCTACAGCAGGCTGGTTTTTGACGGAAACACCTTTGCCCGGCTGGAACCCGGGCTTTATTCCCGGACCCTGTTTGTTGACGGGCTGGCGAAGTCTTTCGCCCTGCCCGGCGCCCGTATCGGGTGGGGCGCAAGCACCATCCGGAACGGCGGCAGGACACTGATCGCCATGATTGATGCAGTCCGGGCAAACAGCGACACTCAGGTTGCAAACATCTCCCAGGCCGGTGCAGAAGCGGCCCTGAAAATTCCGGAAGATTTTGTGGTCTCCGTCGTCGCGGCCCTGCAGAAGACGCGGGATTTCGTGATCCCGGCCCTGCAGGACGCCGGCCTGCACTGCTTCAGCCCGGAAGGCGGCCTTTACGTCTGGTTCAGCTGCCAAGCGTATATGGATGCAAGAGGGCCCGGAGGCACTGTTATCCGGAACGACGGGGACATGGTCCGGTACCTGCTTGAACAGGCATTTGTGGCCCTGGTGCCGGGCAGTCCCTTTATGACCCCGGCTCAAGACGACAGCCCGGCCGAAGGATTCTGGATCAGGATGTGCTTTGCCAACGAGCCGCCGGAGAGGGTGGCAGAAGCCTGTCGGCGCATCCAGCGGGCCTGCGGTCAGCTGGTCCGGGTTGCCGCACGCTGAGAAGGGAACCTTTTCCGGTTCCGGGTGTTCCTCCCCTGTGTCAACGCCAGAACAGGAGAGACGAGCCATGGCCAGAGTACAGAACGAATCCGAAAATGCCGGAACCCGCGGACACGGGAACGGAAGCGAAACCTATAAATCCCTGAAGGACAGCGGCGTGGCCCTGGGCCAGCACGTGAAGGAGGACGCCCGGGAAATCGCCCGGTCGGCCATGAACGGCGCCATGGAAAAGATGCAGGACCTGCGGTCCTTCATGGGCCGCACCGGGGAATATCTGGAAAAGGAAGTCCGGGCCCGGCCGCTGCAGAGCCTGGGCATTGCCGTTGCCGCCGGCGCGGTGCTGAGTTTTCTCCTGAGACGGAGATAGGCTCATGAGTATCGCAGGACGCCTTGTGGAGCATGTCGTTGCAGACATGGTCCTGCAGGGCCGCCCTGCCCTGTCAGGCACAAGCCGGGCGGGGCGGGCGGTGGCTGTTGTAATCCTGTTCTTTGGCAGTCTGGGACTTGTACTCCTGCTGTATGCCGCCTGGCTGGCCCTGTCGGCCCGGTTTCCGGTTGATATGGCAGTTGCGATAACGGGGCTGCTGAGTATCGGGACAGCCCTGCTGGTGGCCCTGTCCGCGTGGGCTGTCTGCCTGTACCGGCGCAAAAGGATCATGAAGGCTCCCCGGGATGCCGGCAAGGCCATCCAGTCGGCCCTGTCCCTGCTGGAGGGAGACCTGGCCGAGCCTGTCCGCAAGCACCCCGGCACAGCGGTGGCCATCGCGGCCCTGACCGGCTTTATTCTTGGAAAGCGGCTTTTCTAGTTTCAGTGGCCAGACTTAATGGGATGCCCGGCCGGAGTCCATGTGGCTGCGCAGGGCATCCCGACCGCGGCACAGGCGGGATTTTACTGTCCCCACCCGCACACCCAGAATTCTGGCCGCATCGTCATAGCTGGTGCCTTCCATACCAACCAGCAGGACCACATCGCGCATGTCCTGGCTCAGCTGGCCCAGACCGCGGGACAGGTCCCGGATCATGAGGCTGTGTTCCTGGGAGGCCTGGACCGGCGGCATCAGGACATCCATGACTTCCGGCGGTTCGTATGTCTGGCGGGCCCGGCGGATATTGTTGATGTGGCTGTTGCGCAGGATAGTAAACAGCCAGGCCCGCAGGTTGGTGCCGGGCGTGAAGGTGTCGAACCGGGACAGGGCCCGTTCCATAGTGTCCTGGACCAGGTCGTCAGCCCGGTCGGGGGAGCCGGACAGGCTGCGGGCAAAACGCCACAGAACAGGCATTTCAGCCTGCAGAAGGTTCCCGATCTCTTCAGGAGAGAGGGACCCTGGATCCTTCTTCTGGCCCGGACTGGCACCTGCGGCACGATCCATCGGAACACCTCCCTGTCACCCTGTTATGGATATACAGGACTATAGGAATCCGCCGGAGTCACGACAAGTATGAATATAGTCGTAATACCTGTTACGACTTATCAATATTGATTTATTATTTGGGGTAATTCGAAGTTATCCTTTGCCCTTCGGCAATTCCACGCGGATGCTCAGTTCGCGGAGCTGTTTGTCCGTGACCGTGTTGGGCGCCTGCATCATCAGGTCCTCGGCTTTTTGCGTCAGCGGGAACAGGATGACCTCGCGGATGTTGGGCTCATCCGCCAGCATCATGATCATGCGATCGATGCCCGGCGCAGCCCCGCCGTGGGGCGGCGCGCCCAGC
The DNA here is from genome assembly GCA_030775045.1 of Pseudomonadota bacterium. Taxonomy (NCBI): domain Bacteria; kingdom Pseudomonadati; phylum Pseudomonadota; species Pseudomonadota bacterium. Next base: position 3,669 of record JALYJY010000080.1, read on the forward strand.
CGGAAGGCCGACAGCATGCCGCCAAAGCGCGTCTCCAGCTGTTCTGCGGTGTACCCCGCAATCTGGAACGCCTTGACCATGATCTCGGGGCTATGGTTGCGGATGCCGCCTGATAACAGCTCGATACCGTTGCAGGCAATGTCGTACTGGAACGCTTTCACCTGCAGCGGGTCCTTGCCGTTCAGTGCTTCCAGCCCGCCCTGGGGCATGGAGAACGGGTTGTGGCTGAAGTCGATCTGCTTGGTATCCTCGTTCCACTCGAACATGGGGAAATCCACGATCCAGCAGAAGATAAACTTGTGCTTGTCGATCAGGCCCAGCTCTTCCCCGATGCGCGTGCGGGCGTGGCCGGCCAGTTTCGCGGCCGGCAGCTCCAGATCGCACACGAAGAACACCGCGTCGCCGTCCTTCGCGCCCACCATGTCCCGCAGTTGGGCCTGGGCCGCGTCAGGTACGAACTTGGCGATGGGGCCCTTGCCGGTGCCGCCTTCGAACAGGATATAGCCGAGGCCCGGTGCGCCCAGTTCCTTCGCCCAGTCATTCAGTTTATCGAAGAAGCTGCGGGGTTTGTCTGCCACAGCGGGAGCGCGAATGGCGCGCACCACACCGCCTTTGTCGATCACGGAGCGAAACGCACGGAACTCCACATCGGGGCGTTTGAAGACTTCGGTCACATCGGTGATCAGCAACGGGTTGCGCAGGTCCGGCTTGTCGTTGCCGTATTTCAACATAGAATCGGCGTAGGTGATCCGCTGGAACGGCCAGGGGCTGACGGATTTTTTGGTGCCGGTGAAGCTGGAGAATTCCTCGAATACGCCGTGGAAGACCGGTTCGATAGCGGCGAAAACATCGTCCTGGGTGACGAAAGACATCTCGAAATCCAGCTGATAGAAATCGCCGGCAGTACGGTCCGCGCGGCTATCCTCGTCCCGGAAACAGGGGGCAATCTGAAAATAGCGGTCGAACCCGGCCACCATCAGCAGCTGCTTGAACTGCTGCGGCGACTGGGGCAGCGCATAGAACTTGCCCGGATGCTGGCGCGAGGGCACCAGATAGTCACGGGCGCCTTCGGGGCTGGACGCGGTCAGGATGGGCGTCTGGTATTCGGTAAAGCCCTGCTCGATCATGCGGCGGCGCAGCGAGGCAATCACATGGCTGCGCAGCTTCATGTTCCGCTGCATCTTCTCGCGCCGCAGATCCAGGAAACGGTATTTCAGGCGGATCTCCTCGCCCGCGTCCTGGTCGGAATTGACCTGCAGCGGTACGGGCTCAGCCATGGACTGGATCACCATGTCCTGCACCTGGACCTCCACATGGCCGGTGGGCAGCTTGTCGTTGACAGTTTCGGGCGTGCGCTTGATGACGGTGCCGGTGACGGTAATGACCGATTCCGTGCGGGCGCTCTCGGCTGTTTTGAACTGCGGGCTGGAGGTGTCGAGCACGCACTGGGTCAGGCCGTAATGGTCGCGCAGGTCAATGAACAGCAGGTTGCCGTGGTCGCGCTTGCGATGGACCCAGCCGGACAGGCGAACGGTCTGGCCGGCATGTTCGGGACGAAGCTGGCCGCAGGTGTGGGTGCGATAGGGATGTGTCATGGTGTTTATTTCCCGGAAAAGAACCGCTGCACAATCCCCGTCCGGGCCATTTTTGTCAAGGACAACGCCTTCCTCTGCCCACTGCACCATAACCTCCCTGACTGCACCATAACTGCACTTTAATCCCACCATAACTGCACACCCTGTTTTCCCTAAAAATCCTTTTCCTGTAAGGGTTTTTTCATTTCTGGTCCGGTCTGGCTGCACCGTCCCGCAGCAGGGTGTAGTCAGCGCGGGTCAGGTCCAGCTTGTCGGCCAGGAAGCGCAGGGCGGGCGAGCGTTTCAATGCGAAAAACACGGACCGCCTGTGACAGCCCGGCTTGCGGGCCACCTCGGTGGCTGTAAAACCTTTGGCGAGAAGATCAGCTGCCAGTTCCCAGTTATATCGCTTGGGCCATACCTTCGGGAATTTTTCCGGAACTGCGGGCACAGGAAGGGCGGCAGGGGCCGGCAGGCCCTTCCTTGCAGCCTCTTTTCGGCTGCCTGGCGCGCCAGCCCCTCCCTGGCCCGCCTGAGTTGTTCCTAGGCTTCTTCACTCATATAATACCTGGTTTTTTCCTCCATTATGAATGTGGAGCCCTCTCATTAGAGGGAAAAAATCATCCTGTTAAGGAAAATTTACCTCAAATCAGGAACAGAAGCACGAAACGGAAAATTAACCACCGGCTGTCAGAATGCCCGTAATGCAACCGGAATAACGGACAACAGAAAGCAGGGGGAAAGGTCATGGCAGTGTTCACACTGAAAATTCCTGGTACCAGCAAGGAATTCGCCTTCGTCTATGGCCTTTGCTTTTGGAGTGCGCGAACGGCAACCGAAACCCTGAAAACCGCACTGTTTCCTGGGCAGGGATATCTGCTTTTGTGCCCCTGTCATCCTGAAGGAGCGAATGCGACTGAAGGATCCTGTTACCTGTAAAAGATCCTTCGCTTCGCTCAGGATTACAAAACTGCCCGCTGAAACAGCGTCGACGCCGGACAGAAACAGACCGTCACCGTCTCCCCGCGCGGTCCAGCGCGTCCAGGACTGTGCGGACTGTCAGCAGCTCGGGCAGGACGATGCCATCCGGCGCGGCAGGACCATAGACCATGGTAAAGGGAATGCCATAGCGGCCGTGCCTCTGCAGGAACGCCGCGATCCGGGGATCCGGGCGGGTCCAGTCGGCCTGCATGGCTGTGACCCCTTCCCCGAAAATCCGGTCGGCCACTGCGGTACGCTCCAGCACCAGCCTTTCGTTGACCTGGCACGTGACGCACCAGTCCGCTGTCACATCCACAAAAACCACCTGTCCATCTTCCACAAGTCCGGGGATGGCCTGTTCATCCAGAAGGTTCCAGCGGGAATCCACAGACAGGGGGGCGTCGGAACGACCAGCCTGATGCAGCACCCCCGCCAGGCCACAGACCACCACAAGACAGAGAATGATGCGGACTGCCATCACCGGCCTGCGGGGGGGCTTGCCCCGGGACCGGACGGTCAGCAGGATCAGCGCCAGCACCAGGGCCATGGCCAGCAGCAATGACAGCAGAACCTCTCCCGTCACCGTGGCCAGCACTGACAGGATCCACAGGGCTGTCAGCGCCAGTCCGGCCGCCAGGATCCGGCGCAGGATCACCATCCACGGCCCCGGACGGGGCAGGAGAGACACCAGCCAGGGGAACGCCGCCACAACCAGCCAGGGCAGCGCCATGCCTGTGCCCAGGGCCAGGAACACCAGCGCGATGTCCGCCATGCTTCCCGCCAGGGCAAAGCTGACCGCTGTTCCCAGAAAGGGGGCCGAGCACGGCGTGGCCATCAGGGTGGCGAAAAGGCCGGCTGCGAAATCTCCCGCCAGGCCCTCATGGTGCCGTCCCCGGGACAGGGCATCCATCAGGCGCCGGGGCGGAGTGATCTCCACAAGGCCAGCCATGCTGGCTGTAAAAACCACCAAAAGGGCCAGCAGAAACACCAGGAACAGGGGCTGCTGGAACTGGATGCCCCAGCCCGCGCTGGCGCCGGCCGCCTTCAGGCCCATGGCCACAGCGGCCAGAACCAGGAAGGAAATGATGATCCCGGCGGCGGTGGCCAGAAATCCCTGGCGCACATGCCGTCTTTCCTTCCCCCGGGTGCGCAGGGCCGCCATCAGCTTGAGCGACAGGACCGGCAGGACACACGGCATGACGTTGAGGATCAGTCCGCCCAGGACAGCCAGGCCCAGAATGGCGGCCAGCGAGCGGGACGGAGCGGGAACCGGCGCTTCGTCCCCAACGGCAGTGGCGTGAAGTTCGGCCATCCTGTCCCCATCCACCAGGGTGATGGTGACGGGCGCTCCGGGGGACAGGATTCCGGACACAGGTGCAAAGGTGGCCATGACATGGCGGCCGTCCATGGACATTGTGATCTGCGGCTCAGGCAGGCCGGAGAGGCCAGGGGCTTCCAGAAACACATCGGGTGAAGAAAAAGGCTTTCCCCCGGTCAGGGTGACCTGGATGGCATTTCCACTCACCTGGACCCGGGTCTCTGTAATATCCGCCTGGTCTGTCAGAGCCGCCGGAACCCGGGCCATAGCCTCATCGTACAGCAGCATCCCCTCGGGATCCGGGGCAGCCAGTCCGGGGGGAAGATCCAGCGCCAGGGCAAACTCCCGCGGCAGACACAGTTCCTCGCACACCAGAATGCTGACTTTGGCCTTCGGGCTGATTGTTTTTTCGGGATCTTCAGGACGGATGAGGACCGGAAAGGCCACTGCCGTCTCGTAGCCCGTCGTGCTGATTCCCTGAAAGGAAAAGCGGCGGGGCGCCGGCCACAGCATCATTGTCTCATCCACATTTGTGGATTCGGTCCAGTCCACAGACAGGGGCAAGCCCGCATCGCCGGGTGAGCGCCAGTAGGTCTTCCAGCCGGGTTTGAGCCGGATCTCCAGGGTCACCGGAAAAGATTCAAGGGTGCCCATCCCGCTGATGGCCGGAACCAGCCGGGCGCGGACTTCGGGGAAAACCTGCCACTCCCGCGCCTGTGCCGGAAACACGGCCAAGACTGCCAGAAGACAGAGAATGGCAAGGGAAAATCCGGACTGCCCCGGAACGCTGCATCGGCCGAATTTCATCATGAGACCGGATTATATACGCCGGGGAAAAAAATTGATACGTTCGGCCAGATCCATTTACAGCGGCAGATGCAGCATGGCTTCCGGTTCCCCTCCTCCCCCCTCCCCGCTTCAGGGCCCGTGGC
>JALYJY010000081.1 GCA_030775045.1 Pseudomonadota bacterium
TACCATCACCTTCCGCCTGGGCACCGATCTGGACGAGGCGCAGGTGCTGGTGCAGAACCGGGTCTCGATCGCCGAGCCCCGGTTGCCGGAAGAGGTGCGCCGGCTGGGCATCACGGCCCGCAAGAATTCGCCCGACTTCCTGATGGTCGTGCACCTGCTGTCGCCGGATAAAACGTACGACGAGCTGTACGTCTCCAACTATGCCCTGCTGCAGGTCAAGGACGTGCTGGCCCGGCTTGAGGGTGTGGGCGGCGTCCAGGTCTTCGGCGCGCGGGAATACAGCATGCGGGTCTGGATGGATCCGGACAAGATCGCCGCCCTGGGCCTGACGGCGCCCGATGTAATTGCGGCCATCCGCGCCCAGAACACCCAGGTGGCGGGTGGGACCCTGGGGGCGCCGCCGGTGGCCGGGAACAATGCCTTTACCCTCAACCTGAACCTCCAGGGCCGGCTGGAGGATGTGGAGGCTTTCAAAGATATCATTGTGCGCACGGGGGAGGGCGGCCAGGTGGTGCGTCTGCGCGACGTGGCGCGGGTCGAGCTGGGGGCCCGGGACTATGTGACCAACAGCTATCTGGACCACGACCAGGCCGTGGGAATTCTGGTGACCCAGCGGCCGGGCTCCAACGCCTTGGATACGGCTGACCGGGTGAAGCAGACCATGGAAACCCTGCGGCAGGCGTTTCCGAAGGGCCTGGAATACCGGATCGTCTACAACCCCACCGAGTTCATTTCCGCTTCCATCAAGGCTCTGGTGAAAACCATCCTGGAGGCCATCGCCCTGGTAGTGGCTGTGGTCCTGCTGTTCCTGCAGCGCTGGCGGGCCGCCATCATTCCCGTTCTGGCCATTCCGGTCTCGCTGGTGGGAACCTTTTCTGTCATGGCGGCGTTCGGGTTTTCCATCAACAGCCTGACCCTGTTTGGCCTGGTGCTGGCCGTAGGGATTGTGGTGGACGACGCCATCGTGGTGGTGGAGAACGTGGAGCGCAACCTGTCCGCCGGCATGAAAATAAAGGACGCTGCCCGCCGCACCATGGACGAGGTGGGCGGAGCGCTGATCTCCATCGCCCTGGTGCTGTGCGCCGTGTTCGTGCCCACGGCCTTTATCTCGGGCCTCACCGGGCAGTTCTATCGCCAGTTTGCCCTGACCATTTCCGTAGCCACGGTCATCTCGGCCTTTGTGTCCCTGACCCTCAGCCCCGCGCTGGCGTCCCTGCTGCTGAAGGCGCATACACCGCATGATCCTGAAAGCCCTCCCTCCGGCGGATTTGTGGAAGCGGTCCGCGGGTTTCTCCACCTGTTCGACCGGGGGTTCGAGCACCTGGGCGAGTGGTACGGCCGGATCGTCCGGCGCGTCATCCACCGGCCGAAGGCGATGCTGGCGGTCTACTGCGTCCTGATCGCCCTGACGGCGGCGATGTTCATGCGCACGCCCACCGGGTTCATTCCCATGCAGGACCAGGGCTATCTGATCGCGGCGGTGCAGCTGCCGGACGGCGCCTCGCTGGAGCGTACGGACGCGGTTGTCCGCCGGATCATCGACATGGCGAAGGAGACGCCGGGCATCCGCGACGCTGTGGGCTTTTCCGGATTTTCCGGTGCCACGTTTACCTTCTCCTCCAACACCGGGGTGATCTTCACGCCCCTTGTTCCGTGGGAGGAACGCCTGCCCCAGGGCCGCACCCTGGATGTGATCCAGGCGGAGCTCAGCCAGAAAGTGGCCGCGATCCAGGAGGGCCTGGTCTTCGTCATTCCGCCGCCGCCCGTCCCGGGCGTGGGCACCGGCGGGGGCTTTTCCATGCGCCTGCAGGACCGGGCCGGACTGGGACCCGATGCCCTGTTCCATGCGGCCTTTGACATGATGATGAAGGCCAACGGCATCCCCGGCCTGACAGGGGTGTTCACGCCATTCACCGCCAGCGCGCCCCAGCTGTTCGTGGACGTGGACCGTACCCGGGCCCGGATGCTGGGCGTGCCGGTCAGCGACCTGTTCCAGACGCTGGAGATCTATCTGGGATCATCCTATGTGAACGATTTCAACCTGCTGGGCCGCACGTATACGGTGACCGCGCAGGCCGACGCCCCGTTCCGCCAGGACCGGGAAAACATCCTGCGCCTGAAGGTGCGCAATGCCCACGGCGATATGGTGCCCCTGGGATCGCTGGTGTCCTTCCGGGACATTGTGGCCCCGGACCGCGTTCCCCGCTACAACCTGTTCCCGGCGGCCGAGATCAGCGGCAGCACCCTGCCCGGGGTCAGTTCGGGCCAGGCCATGGAGTCCATGGAAAAGCTGGCGGCTGAAATCCTGCCGCCCGGCATCGGCTATGAGTGGACAGACCTGTCGTACCAGCAGAAAATGGTCGGCAACACGGCCATGTACATCTTTGTCCTGTGCGTGGTGTTCGTGTTCCTGGTGCTGGCGGCCCAGTACGAAAGCTGGACCCTGCCGCTGGCCATCATCCTGATCGTGCCCATGTGCCTGCTGTCCGCCATTTCCGGCGTGGGGTGGCGCGGCATGGACAACAACGTCCTGACCCAGATCGGCTTTATCGTGCTGATCGGTCTTGCCAGCAAGAACGCCATCCTGATCGTGGAGTTCGCGCGCCATATCGAGGAGCACGGGAAAGACCGGTTTGAGGCGGTGATCGAGGCCTGCCGCCTGCGCCTGCGCCCCATCCTGATGACCTCGCTGGCCTTCATCCTGGGTGTGGTCCCGTTGTTGACTGCCACAGGGGCAGGAGCCGAGATGCGCCAGGCCATCGGCACGGCGGTGTTCTTCGGCATGCTGGGCGTGACCTTCTTCGGCCTGGTCTTCACACCGGTGTTCTATACCGTGATCCGGGGATGGGCCGTGGGACGTTCCCGGCCGGAGTGACATCGCTGCGCGCGCCTTTCCCTGAAAGAAGAAAAGCGCGCGCAGGTCGTTCTTACAGCCCGAGCCGGTCGCCTTTTGGCTCTACCTTCTTGCCGCAGATGATCCGGTACTCCATTGTCTGTCCGTGTTCCTGTTCGTTACCGCAGCGTTTTGCGATGTCTGCGCCGTTGATATCAGCCATGGCTCCGCCAGACCACTTTCCTGTGCACAGAAACATGCCGCCCTGGCTCTCCATACTGCCATAGACGCTGTTTTTGTTGTGGAGGTAAATGTGGGTATGGTTCGGGATTTTTCTTTTTTCCATCATCATTCTCATTGTCATCCTGAGGGAGTGGAACGACTGAAGGATCTTTTTGCAACCGGAAGATCCTTCGACTACGCATCCTTTCAGGATACTCCGCTCAGGATGACAGGAACGGAAACAGTGAATCCGGACCAACACAAAATGATAACAAATGATGACTTTTGCTTACGCACTGAAAAAACGCACTGCACCCCTGCCGCAGGCGTGCAGTTTAGGGGGATAATTTTCCGGAAAGTCGCGCCGGTACAAGGTTTTCGACACTGCACGGGCATGCACTTATGGTGCATTTACCGTGCAGTTAAAGTGCAGTTATGGTGCACCTTCCGGCCCCTGGTTCCGGATATGGACAACGGGCCTGCCAGACCGTAGGATTTCCCGAAACCCTTTTGCACAGAGGTCCCTATGCCCGTCTATAAAGCTCCCCTGCGGGATATCCGCTTTGTCCTGCATGAGGTTTTCGGGACGGAAGGCCTGGTGGCCCTGCCGGGATACGGCGATTTTGCGCCGGACCTGCTGGACCAGATCCTGGAGGAGGGGGCGCGGCTTGCGGAAAACGAACTCCAGCCCCTGAACCTGCCGGGCGATACCGAGGGCTGTGTGTACGAAAACGGCGTGGTGCGTACGCCAAAGGGCTTCCGCGAGGCCTATGAAAATTTCTGCAGGGGCGGATGGGCGGCCCTGTCATGCGACCCACAGTACGGCGGCCAGGGACTGCCCCAGGTGATCAATTTTATCCTGCAGGAGATCATCAGCTCGGCCAACCTGTCCTTTGGCATGTACCCGGGCCTGAGCCACGGGGCGTACAACGCGCTGCACCTGCACGGTGCGGACGATCTGAAGAAAAGATATCTGCCAAAGCTGGTGGATGGCACCTGGTCGGGCACCATGTGTCTGACCGAGCCCCAGTGCGGCACCGATCTGGGCCTTGTCCGCACAAAGGCCGAGCCGGCGGGAGACGGCAGCCATAAAATCACGGGTACCAAGATTTTCATCTCGGCGGGCGAGCATGACCTGACGGAAAACATCATCCATCTGGTCCTGGCCAGGCTGCCCGATGCGCCCGAGGGGACGCGGGGCATCAGCCTGTTTATCGTGCCCAAATTCCTTCCGGAAGAGGACGGAACACCGGGCGCGCGCAACGGCGTGCGCTGTGCGTCCATCGAGCACAAGATGGGCATCCGGGCCTCCAGCACCTGTGTCATGAACTTTGACGGCGCCACCGGCTGGCTGGTGGGGGAGCCGCACAAGGGCATGAAAGCCATGTTCACCATGATGAATGCGGCCCGCCTGGGTGTGGGCATGCAGGGCCTCGGCCTGGCGGAAGTCAGCGCCCAGAACGCCGTGGCCTATGCCAGGGAACGTCTCCAGGGCCGCTCGGTCACGGGTGTGAAGGCTCCGGACAAACCCGCGGATCCGCTGATTGTCCATCCGGATGTGCGCAAGAATCTCCTGACCATGCGCGCCTTTAACGAAGGGGCCCGGGCCCTGTCCATCCACATCGGCATGATGCTGGACGTGGCGGAACGTCACCCGGACAGCGACGCGCGGCAGGAGGCCGACGACCTGGTGGCCCTGATGACGCCGGTCATTAAGGCGTACTTTACCGACATGGGGTTTGAGGGGGCCAACCGGGCCCTGCAGCTGCACGGGGGCTATGGCTATATCCACGAATACGGCATGGAACAGTTCGTGCGCGACGCCCGCATCACCCAGATCTATGAAGGGGCCAACGCGATCCAGGCGCTGGACCTGGTGGGGCGCAAGATGGGCCAGAATTATGGCCGCCTGCTGCGCCGCTTTTTCCACCCGCTGACCCGGGACATCGAAAAGGCCATGGAGGATCCCCGCACGGCCGAATTCGCCGCCCTGCTGGCCAAGGCCTTCGGGCGGCTCCAGCAGGCCACGGTGACCATCGCGCAGAAAGGCCTGAAAAACGCGGACGAGGCCGCGGCGGCCAGCGCCGATTACCTGCGCATGTTTGGCCTGGTGGCGCTGGGACATATGTGGTTGCTCATGACCCTGAAGGCCAGCGAAAAGCTGTCTGCGGGCGGGGAAGACGGAGCCTTTTACGAGACCAAACTGAAAACCGGCCGGTTCTTTTTCACAAAAATGTTGCCGGAGGTGGGCAGCCTGTTCCAGTCCCTCATGGCGGGCGCTGAACCCCTGATGGCGATGGAGGCAGAGGCGTTCTGAATGCGGAATGAAAGTAAAAAACCCGTTGCCGGAGGGCAAATGACCCGCCAGGATTTCGCGCAGTCATCAAAACGGGAGAGCCAGATGCTGCCTGAGACAGTTCATAGTGAAATTCCGGTTCCGCGACGCGATCCTGTTGTCAGCGTAAATGGCACATCTTCGCTGCAGGCACAAATGCTTGCCCTGACAACGAACCCGCCTCTTTCCCAGAGACTTTCCGGTGCCATGGTTGGTGGCTACCTTGGCTGGGATCCTCTGGGTTATTCTGTTTTTGTCGTTACAGGTACAGCCACCCGTTATTACCCATTTTCTCCGGGATCACTTCCGGCAGATCTGATTTCTTCCTTGGAAAGAATGCGGATGTGGTCATTCAGGGCGCCCGTAGAAGGCAAAACTCCTGAAGGCGATGAGACTGCAGAAGCCTATATCCAGGCATTCCGGTCCTGTATTGACGGAATTCTGGCTTTCTATAAAAGCCGGGCGGATGAACGGGATCTTCCATTGCCCGTTATCGGCATGGACACTGGTTTCAAAAGAGACAGGATTGATGGTTATACTTCAGGCCTGGAAGAAGCGGAGGACCTGGGTCCGGAAAATCACTGGATCCTGACACGCATTCTCAATAATCAGGCTACAATGGAAGATCTTGAGGGTCTGCTGCATGCCCCTGTCAGGGGAGCCTTTGTCTGGTACATGGATGCAGGGCACAGTTTCCTGGAGCATGTCCTTAACGAAAAAGGCAAAGGCGTTCTGCGTCCCATGCCTGTCTGCACACAGGTTGTCGATGACAGCGATCATCAGGTTACCGCGCCCCTGCCTGTTTTTGGGCAGCCGCCAATTCCCCCGATCGCGCCGTCGGCCCCTTGATAAAAGGAAGATTTTCCTTTATGTGGAAAGGGCCTGCTTTCGGGCAGGCCCGGTTCGTTGAGATTGTAAATACGACAACACAAAAATTCTCTCCGGGGGCTGGAGAATTTTTACCTCTCCCCCTGAGCGGGTGAGGGGTCGCAGGAAAGACTCTTCATTCATACCCCTCACCCGACCCCGCCTCACTGCGTTCAGCGTGTCGACCTCTCCCTCAGGGGGAGAGGTAAAAACCGGATCGCTTTCGTCCAGGCTGACTTCACAAAAAACGCGCATTCTGTAACATCAAGGCTGAAAACCCAAAGCCGGAGCGGAACGGTAATGTCACATCCACTGTGACATCAATGACATTACGGGACATTATGCAACGTGGTCAGGGTCTGACTTCTGCAAGCTTTTCCAGCCCCTTCAGGTACAGGTCCCAGCCCGGGTTCTGTGCCGGGATTTTATCCTGCACATCGCACCAGGCCTGCAGGGCGGCGTACCGCCTGCGGTCTGCCTCTGCGGGCAGCAGGGTGTCCGGTCCTCCGTGGAGGTTCGCCAGGATGTTCAGGGTCTGGATGGCCGTTGCGATCTTAGTCTCCAGGGCCTGTCTTGCAGGGAGATTTCCGCGGCGCTCTTTTTCCGTAAGATTCCTGTTCCACAGCTCGCAGCTCTTCGGCTGACCCAGCTGCTTCAGCAGGGTTGTAGCCCTTTCCATCAGGGCGCGGGCTTCCAGGCGGGCCAGGTCCAGCCGCATGTCAGGGACAGAAAACCGCCGGTCAGGAGCCAGCTGGCCAATACCCCGCAAGGTCTGCGCCTGGATGATTTCCAGATTTTTTGCTGCCTCGCTGGCATCCTGAAGGGAGGGGAATATCAGTCCGCCAGTGGTCAAAATGCCATTCAGCCCGTTTACAGTGTGCAGCATTTCCCGCTCACAGACCCCGATGGCAAGGGCCACCATGTCGCTGCGTCGCTGTGCGGCTTGCGGATCCGGGGCTTCTCCGGCACAGGACCGTGCAGCCTGAACTGCTTCCACGGCCCCGGCCCAGGTATTGAAAGTGGTGACAATGTTTCCGGCGGGGCCATGGCAGACGGCCTTGGCCGCACCATCCTCCAGTTTCCGGTGCAAGGTTTCTTCCCGGGCCTGCAGCTGGTCCATGTCTTGCGGAATGGCACAGTCTGCAGTTCTGCTATCCGGCCTGGGCGCAATCCAGGCAATGCCCACGCAGAGGGCAGCGATCCCCGCGGCTATCCATCTGGTCTTGCGCACCAGCCAGAGGCCAGCCCTGTTCCGGGCGGTCAGAAGCCCGTACCGCTGGACATGCCACCACTTGGGCGAGAGGAATTCCGGGTTTTTTCTCATCGGCACAGGCTACCACGCCAGTCTGAAAGTAATGCCGGAAACCTGCCTTGCCACGGATATCTCCGGGCTCTATTCTCGGACCGGGAACAACCTTTCTGACAGGAGAACACCATGGCCCTTGTCCTGACCAGTCCGGCCTTCGAGCATGGCCAGCATCTGCCCCGCCGTCTGACTTGCGAAGGGGAAAACCTGTCCCCTCGCCTGGACTGGAAAAACCTGCCGCCGGGCACAAAAAGCCTGGTCATGATCATGGACGATCCGGATGCCCCCAACGGCACCTTTCACCACTGGGCCATGTATAATATCCCCGCCGGGACATCCTCTCTGGAAGAAGGGGCGGGCACCGAAGGCAAGGGCCAGTTCGCCATCAACGATTTCGGCCACCGCTCGTACGATGGGCCCTTGCCGCCCCGGGGCCATGGCAAGCACCGGTACTATTTCAAACTGATGGCTCTGGATGTGGGCCGCCTGGATGTGCCCGATGACGCAAAGGTCCTGGATGTGGCCAAGATGGCCCGGTCCCATATCCTGGCCCAGGCTGAGCTGATGGGGACCTATGAACGGTCATAGGACCGGGATTTCCCCTGTACCCCTGGTCTCTGCCGTGGCAGGGCAGGGGGAGCCGCTGGTCATCCTCCACGGCCTTTTCGGGGCCGGCCGCAACTGGGGCGCTGTGACGAAGTCCCTGGCGGACAGTTTCGGGATCCACGCCCTGGACATGCGCAACCACGGGGACTCTCCCTGGTCGCCGGACATGTCCTACAGCGCCATGGTGGCCGACCTGGTGGCCTATATGGATGCCCATGGCCTGGCCCGGGCCACCGTTCTGGGCCACAGCATGGGGGGCAAGGCTGCCATGAT
>JALYJY010000082.1 GCA_030775045.1 Pseudomonadota bacterium
CAACCCGAAGACGGCCCGCCAACCGCAAGGAGGCAGCCGGCCACGGTTGGGTCAGTGACTGGGGTGAAGTCGTAACAAGGTAGCCGTAGGGGAACCTGCGGCTGGATCACCTCCTTTCTAGGGAAGTGCCTGTGCCGGATCCGGCATCGCCGTCCTCGTGTTCTTTATTCCGATACATCAGAACAGCCCCCGGGACTTTCAGGTCACCGGGGGTTTTGTTTATGGTCTGTTATCCTTTTGGTCCGTCACCCCGGTGAAAGCCAGGGCCAGGTTATTCTGTTTCTGAACTTTCTGGGCCATATCCTGTAACAGAGACCGCAATCACACTGGCCCCCGGCTTTCACCGGGGTGACGCAAGAGAAAGAATGCAGCAGCCCGAGTCCCGATCTGCCCCTCCTGGCCCGGCCTTTCCTGGTACGATGTGTTATTTACTGAAAATCCTTTCATTCGGGGATGCTATGCTGCCCCGGCGAAAAGAACAGACGGACAGTCCGGAATGGCCTCCCTTCTTTATGAAATGATCCATGCAGCCCGGAACAGGGAACGGCCGGAATCCCTGCCGGAAGGTCTGTCAGTTGGCGAATTTATGATGGAATCACCATACAGTCTTCCGCCGAAAACAGTCACCCGGGGCGCCAGGGGGTTGTTTATCCAGGGGCGGTTCGATGTACTGGTGGACATCTACCAGAGAGTCCGGAAAGAAAGTGCAACAGCCAGTGTGACGGCCCTCGACGGCCATCCCGTTCTTGAAGATCGCCGGACCCCGGTTCTTCTGTCTGCCCTGGCCCAGGGAGTCAGCGAGGGTGTAAACCTTCTTGTGAAATCAGCACCCGACATCCACGTCCTGTCCGGCCTGCGGACCATTGACTGTCAGGACACACCCTTTGCAGGGGACGTGGCCAAAGCCCTGTATCCTGTCTCCCTGAACCTGGCGCTGAAGGAGGGGTTCGACTTTCTCCGGCTCCTGTATTTATCCGTCCTGGATGCCCGTCACAATGAATGGGCAGAAGCTGTTCTCAGGGGAATGGAGGCCGCTGCCCGGACGAGATTTGATGGAATCCGGGGAATCGGGACTCCCGTACCGCCGGGATCTGATGAAGAAAAGGAACTCGTTGCCTTGGGACATCTGGGAGCCGAAATCCGGTCCCTGAGGGAAGAACCGGCAACCCCTGTCAGACCGGTCCATACCAGTCCCCGGCAGGATATCGGCTTTGCCATGGAAAGGGCCTGCCTGTCGACCCTGGATCTGGATGATGGTTTCAGGGAGTTTGTCCGCCTGTATGAACGTGCTGGTCATATGCCCGTGACAGGGGACAGGATCCGGGCCTCCTTTGCGCAATACCTGGCGGACATGCAGCCGGAGAAAGAAGGGAGCATCACCAGGTTCGGCGCCCTAGCCTTGGCTGTACACCCCGTCCTGCCGCTGAAAAACCTGGCATGGCCGCACCTGCCCCGGTTTGCCGATGCGGCCTGCAGGGACGAGGAAGAACACGCGGACGCCCTGGCCGCGATGGTTACCGCTGGATCAGGGGACGGCAGCTGGATGCAGGTCCTGCAGGAAGTGGCAGGCGTCCATGACGCCCCTGCGCAGACTGCTGAGGATCCTTTCGCGTCGCCGGGTGAATCCGCCGGAGAGGGTAGCGGTGGGGCGGATGTTATCCGGCTCGAGGAGCGACGACAGCCAAGGCCATAAGATCAGCCTCTCTCCAGCACCACAAAGCTGCAGTCCGCTGTTTCTCCTTCCCCCGCCCGGTGATCTTCGCGGGAACTTTCTGTCCATCTGCCACGGTCCGGAATCGCGAAAAAAACATCGCCTCCCGGCCGGGCGTGGACTTCGGTCAGGTAGATGCGCTGCGCCTGTGGAAGGGCCTCGGTATAGATCTGCGATCCGCCGATTACCATGATCTCCCCGTCCGGGCCGGCCAGCGGTTCAGCCTTGCGAATCGCTTCGGACAGGGATGAACACACACGCACCCCTTCCGGCCTGAAATCCGGCTGGCGGCTGATGACGATGTTGGGCCGGCGCGGCAGGGGGCGGCCGATGGACTCGAAGGTTTTGCGGCCCATGATCACCGGCTTTCCTGTGGTCAGGGCTTTGAACCGCCGCATATCCTCCTTCAGTGTCCAGGGCAGGGCATTGTTGTTCCCGATCACGCCGTTGTCCGCCACGGCCACGATCAGGGAAATAATGGTCATACCGCCACCGGCGCAGAAATGTGCGGGTGGAACTGGTAGTTCTCCAGCGTGAAGTCTTCAAATCTGAAATCGAAGATGGATGTCACGGCCGGGTTCAGACGCATCGACAGTAATGGATACGGCTTGCGGGTCAGCTGCAGATCCGCCTGCTCCATATGGTTCATGTACAGGTGGGCATCCCCCAGGGTGTGCACGAACTCGCCCGGCTGCAGGCCCGTGACCTGCGCCATCATGAGGGTCAGCAGGGCGTACGAGGCGATGTTGAACGGCACGCCCAGAAAGATGTCCGCGCTGCGCTGGTACAGCTGGCAGGACAGGCGGCCATTGGCCACATAGAACTGGAACAGGCAGTGGCAGGGCGGCAGGGCCATGCGTTCAATATCGCCCACGTTCCAGGCGCTGACGATCATGCGGCGCGAGTCGGGCGTGGTGCGGATCTGCTCCGTCACCTGTGCGATCTGGTCGATGGTCCGGCCGTCCGCCGTGGGCCAGGACCGCCACTGGTGGCCATACACCGGGCCCAGGTTTCCGTCGTCATCAGCCCACTCGTCCCAGATAGAGACCTTGTTGTCCTTCAGGTACGCGATGTTGGTGTCGCCCTTCAGGAACCACAGCAGCTCGTGGGTAATGGACCGCATATGCAGCTTCTTGGTGGTGACCAGGGGAAACCCCTCTGCCAGGTCAAAACGCATCTGCCAGCCGAAGACACTGCGTGTTCCTGTCCCTGTCCGGTCGCTTTTGACGACCCCGTTGTCCCGCACATGGCGCATCAGATCCAGGTACTGCTGCATGGCTTTTCCTTTCAGGCAGGGACTTGCAGGATCTCAGGATTTTGCCTCTTGCGGAACAGGAACAAAACATGTACAAGCAGGAAAAGGATCTTTATCGCCGTTCCGTTTTATGCAATCAGAAGGAGATCATTCGTGGGCTCATCAAATCTCAAGGTCGTCGAGAAAGACAAGGGCATGGACAAGCAGGAAAGACAGAAGGCGCTGGACGCCGCGCTGGTGAATATCGAACGGGCCTTCGGCAAGGGCTCGATCATGAAACTGGGCGCCCGGGAAAACACGGTAGAGGCCGAGGCTGTGTCCACAGGTTCCCTGGGTCTGGACCTGGCGCTGGGCATCGGCGGTTTTCCCCGCGGCCGTATCGTTGAGATCTATGGACCCGAAAGCTCGGGCAAGACCACCCTGGCCCTGCATGCCATCGCCCAGGCCCAGAAAAATGGCGGCGCCTGCGCCTTTGTGGACGCCGAGCACGCGCTGGACCCCGCCTATGCCCGCAAGCTGGGCGTGGATATTGATAACCTGTTGATCTCCCAGCCAGATGCAGGGGAGCAAGCGCTGGAGATTGCCGACACCCTGGTGCGGTCGGGCGCCATTGACGTGCTGGTGGTTGACTCGGTTGCCGCACTGGTCCCAAGGGCCGAGCTGGAAGGCGACATGGGCGATAGCCACATGGGCCTGCACGCCCGGCTGATGAGCCAGGCCCTGCGCAAGCTCACCTCTTCCATCTCCCGCTCCGGCTGTCTGGTCATCTTCATCAACCAGATCCGCATGAAAATCGGTGTCATGTTCGGCAATCCCGAAACCACCACCGGGGGTAACGCGCTCAAGTTCTACGCCTCTGTCCGCCTGGACATCCGCCGCGTCGGTTCGATCAAGGACCGGGAAACCGTAGTGGGCAACCATACCCGCGTCAAGGTGGTCAAGAACAAGCTGGCTCCCCCTTTCCGCCAGGTGGAGTTCGATATCATGTACGGCGAGGGTGTTTCCCGGGCCGGGGAGATCATTGACCTGGGCGTCCAGGCCAATGTGGTGGAAAAATCCGGTGCCTGGTTCTCGTACGATGGCCAGAGGATCGGCCAGGGCCGCGAGAATGCCAAAAACTATCTGCGGTCGAACCCCGAGGTGGCGGCCGCCATCGAGGCAAAGATCCGCGGCAACGCAGGGCTTGTGGCCAACGCCATGATGGGCGCGGCGGAAAGCGGTGACGGGGCGGAAGAATAATTCTGTCTGCCCCACGGCATCCTCCGGGGTCTTTCGTCGCCAGAAGATCCCGGAGGTCTGGCCTCCCGGCCAGAAAACTCTTGGAAGTATCCTGAAAGAACGCTAGGGTTTGCACAGTTTCCCGCCGCCGACAGGAAAAACCGGGCCGGGACAAGGGCCACGGACAGCCGGGCCACCAGCAACTGACATACGCAGGATTTCATGAGGCAAGGCCAGAATCACCACAGACGCCCCCCCCGCGGACGCGGCAGTCATCCCATGGGCGGCGGTAACCACCATCGCCGCAGCAACAGCAGCAGCGGCAACAACAATGTTCCCCTGCGGCACCAGAACATGGACAGCAACGGCCCGGATGTGCGCATCCGGGGAACGCCTTTCCAGATCCACGAAAAATATATGTCCTTGGCCCGGGATGCCAAGGCGACCGGTGACAATGTGGCCGCCGAGAACTATTTCCAGCATGCCGAGCACTATCACCGCATTATCCTGCTGATCCAGGAAAACGAGCAGGCCCGCATGCAGCAGCACCGCCCGGACCCGGCAGCCCATGGCAATGGCCACATGCCGCCGGCCGATGACCAGCCCCACCTTCCCGCTGCCGCCGCGGCAGGCGCGGATCCCCAGCCGGAAATCGTGGAATTTCGCCAGTCGGCCCAGCCGTCGCAGGAACACACGGATTCAGGCTTCCAGGCCGACTGACCGGATCATGTGGGGCTTTTCCCGGGACCAGGATATTCTCCGGACCATTGTGGAGGATTATCTGGCATGGTTTCCGGACAGCCCGGCCCGGGACGCTTTCCGGGTGCATGCAGATACGTGCCCGGATCCTTTTTCCAGAACCAGTCTGGCCGGCCATGTCACCGGCAGCGCCCTGGTTCTGGCGCGGGATTACCGGACGGGTCCTGCGCTGTTTCAGCGCCAAATACAATCTCTGGGCCTTTTCTGCCGGTGGCCATATTGATCCGGGCGAAACGCCGTAGGAGGCAGCCATCCGGGAGCTGGCCGAAGAAACACGCATTACGGACGCAGCACCGGTCACAACCCGGACCCGGTATCCCCTGCCTCTGATCCTGGACGCCCACCCGATCCCTGCCAGACCGGACAAAAACGAACCGGCCCACTGGCACTATGACATGGTTTATCTGTTCACGCTTTCGCAAGAACGGGATCCGGTACCCGATCCGTCAGAAATCAGCCGGTACGCCTGGGTCAGGCCGGAGGATGTTGACGAAACAAACGCGCCGGTCCGGCTGGCGGATCACCTGAAAAAGTGGACATAACAAACAAATTTTGTCACCCCGACCGAGGCCGCCTTGTCACGCCATAGCTGCGCAGCAGAGACGGCGGAAGGCCGAGTGGAGGGATCTCCTCTGGTAAAAGAGATCCTTCGGCTGCGCATCCTTTCAGGACGCTCCGATCAGGATGACAAAAACAGGAAAAACACCTGTTTTTACTTTCGGGAACAGCTGCCAGGATAGCCCCAATCCCGATTCACACGGAGAAACCCATGACATTCCAGACCCTGCACACCCTGCTGCGTGGCGAACCTGCGGGCGGATACACCCCCGAATGGCTTCAGCCTCTGGAAGGACATGAGTTTGCCCGCTTTCTGGGGAGCCGGTTTACAGCGGGAATCGGAGACGAATTTTCCTGGCGGCGGCGGATCTTTGGCATCACCCGGCAGATGCGGGAAATCCGGAAGCTTCTGGAAGCATCCGGAGACACGGAAAAGCAGGAAATTCTGAGAGAAGCCGCCCTGTTCATGCTGGAGGAAATGCAGATAAAATTCCCGACCCTGGATACGCGTTCTTCCTATGCCTGGCTGGCCTTGGGACTGCAGGGAATTCCCGGGCTGGATATTGATCTGCAACACCTGAAAGAAAGGGCAGAAACCGAACAGCGGACCATCTGGAACGCTACAAAACACCTTCCCGGATTGCCACCAGATAAAACGCGCGAGGCTGTCCGCCAGTACGTTGATGCTGCCGTGAAAGAAGAAAATGGGTTTTTTGGTTTTGCCGATACCCTGCTGCTGACGTGCGCGTGGACGGTCGGTCTGAAACAGATGGAAATGGATTCAGACAGCATCCGGCAGATCCTGGAGAACCTTTTTGCCAAACCGTTTGATAAAGATTGCAGCGAGGAAGTGTTCGCTGAAATTCCGGACGAAGTTTCTGTCATCAGCCTGCTTCCGGAAGGCCCTGCGGGAATCGACGCCGCTGTTCCGGCGATTGTCCAGGGATTGAAAAACCATACAGATCCGGAATTCGTGGATACCAGGGCCAGACATCTTCTGGGCATCATGACCCGTTCCGGCCACCGGTTCAGCGATGAGGCGGCGGATACCCTGCTGGGCTGGATGCTGTCGGATGAAAAGACCATGAAAGAGGCTCTGTTCTATCCTTCTTTCATCGAAAGTCTGGAAAATCCCGCCTGTCTGGCCAGCCCTTCCAGGCTGCGCAATGCCGTTGCGGAATTTATCGAAAAACTCAGGCCTTGGGAGAATGACCCCAATCTGTGGCACATGTCCGCCGGCGATTTTTGCATGACTGTGGCTTTCCTGGCCGTACACAGCAGGTACCATTTTGCCCTGGAAACCCTTCTGGATTATCTGGCGGAGCGTCCGGCCCTCACAGCAGCCCTCGGGAACCTGTCAGGACACCGGAACCTGTGGCCTGAAACACGACAGGAATACCTGGACAAGACCGGCCTGATCATCAATGAAATCAGGACAGCTGCAGAAGACGGACGGCTGCCCTTTATCTCCCGGGAAAAGCAGGACAGTCTCGCCGTACACCTGTCTGTCATCATGTCCCGGCGATACAGGGAAGAAGAGCGCGAATCCGGCCCGCCCGAGGTGAAACCTGTCCGCCCTATGGTCTGATCCGCTTCGGTTTTTCTGAAAGGAGTGTCCGGTTATGGGAAAATTTCAGGACCGTCTGGAAGCTGAAGTCCGCCAGCACTGGCCGCAGTTTGAGGAAAAGCTGAGGCGGCTTGAATTCCTTTATGAAACGGACCACCAGCTGGGTGCCTTTCGTCAGGAGGCCCTGCGGGACATTCTGAAAGGGCCGCAAGATATCTATTCACGTCTTTCCAGCCGTATGATCTTCCTGGAAACACAGCCGGATGAAAGTGCGGTGCACCGCACAGTCAATGCAATTTCCGTACAGGATCTTGATCCCGGACATGTCTGGGTGGGGCGGGTTCACAAGCCCTTCTGCCTTTCGGAAGATGACATCATTCCACGGGAATGGCTTTCCTCCTGGACACGTTCTGTTTCAGAAGAAACGTTCAGGAAACTGGCCTCTGATCGTGCAACAGTCCTTGCAGTACTGGATGAGCAGATCAGACAGACAGAATCACTGCTGGATGCAACCAGACAAAGAACGAAGGACCAGCTGGTCACAGCGGCAGTCCTGTACAAAAGTCTGGTGGATGGCCTGGAAACCCGCGACAGTAAAACCCTGGGGAAAATCCTGCAGGATGCACAGTGGCGTATTCTGTCGCAGTCTTCCATCGACATACAGTCCATGATCCTGACAACTCCGGTGCCCTCACACGCTACGGTCATGGAAGCCCTTCTGGATATTCCTTCCCCCGTTGCCGGCAAGTCCCTCTTCACGCTGGCAGCCGGGCTGATTCCGGCAAACCCGCAGGGCGCTGCCGCGATCGGGAAACAGGTCAGGGAAAAAGCGCAACCGTCATTGCTCCCTGCCCTGGATCAGGAGATCAGACAATGGGTCTGGACCGTGACTCCTCCCGGAAACTGTGGAGTGGACGGATGCAAAAACGGCCAGTGCACTGCTTATTACTGTTATGAAAATGGCCGGAGAATCCGTGACTATGATCTGGCCGTTCCGGAGGCTGACACAGGCCCGGCGGCAGACCTTTACCGGCAGGCCTGCAACGGAGACCTGGATTTCCGCAGCAGCCTGTCCGCTGATCTGCAGATCCGGGAATCGCTGGCGGAATGGGTTCTGGCGGCGCGTCTGTCCGTGCACAAACCCCTTGTCCGGGCAGCCCGCGCCTGGGACCGGCTTTCCACGGAAGAGCGGCAGGACATCCTGAAAGATATTCTGGACATCCAGGCAGACGTTTACGGATTCCCGGTCCTGCAGATGTCCTTTGTATGCTGGCCCGCCACAGACGGCTTTGTCCGCAGGGGCTCGTTCCGGGGGGGAACCGCAGGCAGCCATATAC
>JALYJY010000083.1 GCA_030775045.1 Pseudomonadota bacterium
CATCAGGGCCATCTCGCGGGCCATGTATTCGCGGATGCTGCCGATGGCGATGCGGTCCTGCTTCATCGTGTTGCGGTGGCGCACGGTGACGGTGCGGTCCTGGGCCGTCTGGTCGTCGATGGTAAAGCAGAAAGGTGTTCCGATCTCGTCCTGGCGGGCATAACGCTTGCCGATATTCTGCTTGATGTCCAGGTCGATGCTGTAGTGTTCGCGTACATTCATATAAAGTTCGGTCGCCAGGGGCACATGCTCGCCCTTCGCGGTCAGGGGCAGGATGGCGGCCTTCCTGGGTGCGATCGAGGGGTGGAAGTTCATGAACATGCCTGCCGGACGGTTCGGATCAACCGTATAGGCCTCGCACAGCAGGGCCAGTACACCACGGGTCAGGCCGGCTGCCGGTTCAATCACATGGGGAACAAAGCGTTCGTTGGTCACCGGATCCACGTATTCCAGCTTCGTCCCGGAATGCTCCTGGTGCTGTTTCAGGTCAAAATCGCACCGGTGGGCAATACCTTCCAGTTCCCCGAAACCGGGAGCAGTAAAGGGAAAGCGGTATTCGATGTCGGCCGTGCCATAGCCCTCTTTGGCATAGTGTGACAGCTCGTCCCTCTCATGGTCGCGCATGCGGATGTTGTCACCGGACAGACCGATGGACGTCCAGAATTTCTGGCGCTCGGCGAACCAGAAATCGCGCCACGTCTTCGCTTCGGATGGATGGCAGAACCACTCCATCTCCATCTGCTCGAACTCGCGCGAGCGGAAGATGAAGTTGCGCGGCGTCACCTCATTGCGGAAGGCCTTGCCGATCTGGGCAATACCGAACGGCACGCGCACGCGGCTGCTGTCCACCACGTTTTTGAAATTCAGGAAAATGCCCTGTGCTGTTTCGGGCCGCAGATACGCCTTGTTCTCTTCGCCCGCTGTTGCGCCGACGAAAGTGTGGAACATGAGGTTGAACTGTCGCGGCTCGGTCAGTGTGCCGGGTGTTTTTGTATCAGGGCCAATAATATTGGCCAGCGCCTCTTTTGGCATCGCTGTCAGCGACACCTTTTCGAAATTGCCCGGGCTTTTGCCTCCGGACAGGTTCTTGATGCGCCTTGCGATGGCATCTTCTTCCGTGTTTTCCACGATGGCGATGGATGAGCCCTCGCCGTTCTTCGGCACGTAGACAACAAGATGGTCGGCGCGGTAGCGTAACTTGGTCTCACGACAATCCACCATCGGATCGGAAAAGCCGCCCACATGTCCCGACGCCAACCAGGCCTTGGGGTTCTGGATAATGGCGGAATCAATACCAACGATATCCACTGGCTGGCCGTCGGGACCGACCGGCGGGGTAATGACCATATGCTTCCACCACAGGTCGCGCAGGTTGTTCTTCAGCTCGACGCCCAGCGGGCCGTAATCCCAGAAACCGTTGATACCCCCGTAAATATCGGACGCGGGGAAAACAAAGCCCCGGCGCTTGCACAGGGCAACGATATCTTTCATATCAACAGTCTTGGCTTCGATCATGGCATTCAGCGTCTTTCACATCCAGGAAAAGACAGCTTTCTTACCACTGAACGCGCAATCCCGCAAAGAGTCTGTGGGATGAGAGGTCACCGCTGATCCGGCCTTCATAGTCCATGACAAGGGCCGTGCCATCCGCGGGCATGGCCCAGGCAAGGCCCAGCCCCACAACACCCGACAGGCGGCCTTCCCAGGCTGCGGGCTCGATGTCCATGAATGCGGTGGGCAGGCCCACAAAGGTTACATCGCGGTTGGTATCCCGGTCTCCTGCATCGTACTGGGCCCCCAGGCGCAGCTGGGGCACAACCCGATTGCCTTCTTCAGTGATATACAGCTGTGACAGGGACAGCACGGCCGTTCCCACCAGGTTGTCGTCGAACTCGTCCTCAAAATGAAGATTGGCATCATCGGCGCCGGTTTCCGTAAAGCTTTCCTGCCACAGGCCCGAATAACGCACACCCACCGCGGGCGTCACGAACAGACCGCCACCCATATCCAGGCCATAAGCGGCCTCGATTATGCCGGAAATGCTGTGGCCATCATACTCGCCTTCCGCATGGCGGCGGATGGTACCGACAGTGATGTCCCGCCCGTAGTCCACCTGGTGAAAGCCATAGGCCACCGCTCCTGACAGCCAGAAGGGCCCATCCTGGTAAGCCGCATAGATACCCCCCTGGTAGCTGTTCATCGTGGCGTCCTGAGGCCGGTCTTCCATATCCACATCTGCGCCCGTCCAGGCGCCCGTGACGCCCAGCATGACATTCTCATCCACAAAGGTATCGGCGCCGCCCTGAAAGCCATAGTGGGTGGCATTCAGCTGGTTGTCCTCATGGGCCTGGTCCCGCTGTCCCAGAGCCTGTCCCCACACGCCATTCGAAAGCGCCGGGTCAGGCCCGGTGAGAAGCGCGCCGGTGTTACTCATCAGCATGGCCAGCTGCTGCTGCATGTCCGCACCGGCGGATGCCAGCCTGACCGGCTCCTGGTTCATGGCCAGATTCGATGGAACCTTTTTGACAAGGCCGCTGATGCGGTTCAGCGAAAGATCCCGGAACTGGTCGTTGTGGCGGAAGATCACGTTGCTCATCTGGGGCACCAGATCGCCGCTCAGGCTGTCCAGGGCCGCACGGGCATCCTCTGTGGACAGCAGCTGGAGCGCGTCATAGATCGCCCCGATATCGGTGCCGTTCATGTTCTGGGCCGTATCCAGCGCGGCCAGAACCTGGCATCGGTTATGCGTATTGGCCGCGCCCACGGCACTGCAGTCAAATCCGCCCCCCCCACCACCGCCACTGCCAAAGAGATCGGTCACGGTCAGAATGATATCCTCGCCGGGGCCATCCACAGCGCTGACCGTCAGCTCCATCAGACCCGTTGTAATCGTCTGGCCATTGACGTTGACGGCGCCAATGAGTAGCCCACCAACGTCAACCAGGGTATATGCCTGGCCCAGCATATAGCCCCCCGACTGGGCTGTGACCGCAATCGAGCTGTTCGGCAGCAGGGTCATGTTGTTGCTTATATTCATAGTGCCACTGGCGGCATCCGTCAGACCAAAGTGCAGCGTACCGTCCCCTGTATAGCTGAGTATGTTAAAGATCTGGCCCACATCCGCAGAAACAGTTCCGCTGTTGACAATATTGGTGCCAAAGCCGGCAAAGCCAGGCAAAGACGCTGTCAGGCTGGCCCCGCTGTCAATGCTCAGGGATGCGCTGCCCATGTTGGTACCATCAAGCCTCAGGGTACCCTCGTCGACGTCAATCGCGCCTGAGATGGAAATCTCATTAAAAGCCAGAGTTCCGGCCCCTGTTTTTGTTATATCGCCCTCCCCTATGATGAGAAATAACCCGATTTCCTCTCCGGACGAGATATCAAGGTTCAGCGTACCGGCAGTGCCACTGCCCAGAATGATTCCGGATCCTGTTATATTGCTGATCAGGGTGTCTTCGGTAAATGTGGCTTCAAACCCGTTCAGATCGAAACCTGTATCTGTTATGTCCAGAGCAGCGCCGCCCTGGAAAATGTTGTTTGCCTGCACCTGGAATAGGATAACAGAGGGCTCAATCCTGACTGTGCCGCTCCCGGCAAAAACCCCGGCCACCTCAAAGGAATTGGTGATAGTCAGCGTTGCGTTCCCCGTCCCCAGATCGATGGTTGTACCTGCCGCGATAAGTCCGACCCCTATAGTCTGGTCGAACCCGTTCAGATCAAGCGTGCTTGTACCATTGGAAACCAGGGTCGCATCGCTGAGAACATTCAGGGCCTGCAGGGTGACCACAGCCCCGTTGTCAAGAACCAGGTTGCCCTCCCCTGTAACTGTTCCTGCCAGCGAGTGGTCCCCTGCAGCCAGAACTATACCGTTACCCGTAAGATCAAGGACGCCCCCGGCCTGAACAGTCAGGTCGAAAACCTGAAACTCGTCATCTGTTGATGTCAGGGTACCGCCATTGTTGATCGTCACAGCCCCCGTGCCCAAGGCAGTGTCACTTCCGCCAGTAACAAAAGCGTTGGCTCCGATAACAGTTCCGCCACTATAGGTATTTGCTCCTGACAGGGTCTGGAAGATGTTCTCAAAAATCAGGGATATACCGCCACCTGTGGTAATTGTTCCTGAATAGCTGAACGTTCCATCTCCGCCGTTCAGGGTCAGTGCGCCGGCGCCATTGACGGTATTGGGAGTATTACCTCCGCATACCCCTCCTGCATCACTCAGCCCCGTAATTGTTGCGCTGCCGGCCACGGTGAATCTGCTGCATACCTGCGCGAAGGCAGGTGTTGAAAAAAAGATCACACCCATAATGACGCCGATTTTCAGAGGCCCGGCCATGAAAGTATTTTATTCCCTGCTTCATCCTGACAGAAAAGGTGTAACGGAAGCGCGAATCGGTGTAAAGGCCCGATTCGCAGCTTTGAATCTTATTTTTCTGACAGAAAACAGTTAACAGAAGGTTGCCGGCCGGAAACCGGGCAATAAATGCTCCTACGAGCCCGTCTTTGCGAGGGATGAAACCAGGCGCAGTGACGGGTCCAGGAAAAACATCTTTTTCCAGCCCTGGGCGCTGCTGTCGGCCAGCCAGGGATACGGGACCAGCGTCAGGATGGTATAATGCAGATGGGACGGTTTGCCTTTGGCGTTGCCCGTATTGCCCACCGTGCCAACGGGCCGGCCTGCTCCCAGCAGGGTTCCGGCGGAAACGTCGTACGCGTCCAGGTGGGCCAGATAGTGCAGCCGCCATTTTGGACCCAGCATCAGGACCACCTTGCCGCCCATGGAGATTTCGCCGGCGAACAGAACGATCCCGTCCACGGGCGCCAGAGCCGGCGTTCCCTTGTGGGCAAAAATATCAACGCCCTTGTGCACGCCGGAACGCCCCCACGGCTCATGCCAGAAGGATTTTTTATTCCAGTCCTGTTTCCCGGCCCCCGAAACAGGCATGACAAAACGCTCTGACACAAAAAAACCGGCTATCAGGATCAGGCCAGCCAGTAGAAATACATATCTGAAGCGCTTCATTGTCTGTCCGGCAAGATTTTCTTTTCAGATCTGGAAATCCTGGACCGGGGGACCCTGTGAAAGTCTTGCCGACCCATCTTCAAAAAGATCAAAATGGGACAGGATTTCTGGCGGAACGTTCTGCGTTCTGAAAATTTCTTTCAAGACACCTGCTGTATCCTGGGTCAGTTCTCTGGTTTCAACAGAATATTTTCCAGGACGACAGGCTATACCCTGCGACTGGAGAAAGTTGGTGAAAAGGAAAACCTGGTTTTCGTCTCCGCCCTTGAACTCAATGTTTTTCAGATGATGTGGCCCAAGGGCGACCTCCTGCCTCCCTGACCTCCTGATGCGCAAAAACAATTTCCCGGACCGGAAACCAGAAGGATTGAAGTCCGTTGCCGATTTGCCAAGGCACAGCGCTGCTGAAAGTAATCCTTTGATAAACATTATAAGCTGTTTTCCTGGGCCCTTTCGGACCATGGGACTTTCTTATAAGGATCTGGAATGACGAATAGGGAGAGCTCATTTACGCCACCACATTCACAATTCTGTTAGGAACCACGATCACCTTGCGCGGAGTTTTGCCTTCCAGGCTGCGCACGACGGCGGGATCGGCCAGGGCGGCGGCCTCGGCGGCCTTTGCGTCCATATCGCGGGGAAGTTCAATGGTCGCGCGGGTCTTGCCGTTGACCTGGATCGCAATCGTCACCGTATCATCCCGCGCCAGATCAGCGTCGGCCTCGGGCCAGGGCGTGTTCACCAGCATTTCCTTGTGGCCCAGCATCTGCCACATCTCTTCCGCGATATGGGGCATCAGGGGGCCGATGAGACGCACCAGGGTTTCCAGCGCCTCGCGCAGGGCCCAGGCCTCGCCCTCGCCGGCGCCTTTCACCTCGGCAATGGCGTTGGTCATCTCGCGGATCAGGGCCACCACCTTGTTGAAGTGGAAATTCTCCAGTCCCGCCGTGACGGCCTTTATCGTTTTATGCACCGTGCGGCGAAGCTCCAGCGCTGTGTCCGAAAACGCCGCAGGAGCACCAGCCCCAACTGCGGGCAACGGCACGGGTGTCTCAACCACCAGGCGCCACAGGCGGTTCACATAGCGCCATGCACCCTCGATCCCGCCCTCGGTCCACTCCATGTCCTTGTCCGGCGGACTGTCCGACAGGATAAACAGGCGGCCCGCGTCGGCACCGTAGGTGTCGGTGATGTGGTTGACGCCGACAACATTGCGCTTGGACTTGGACATCTTGAGCAGGCCAGCGAAAGTCACCGGCGCGCCGTTATGCACGAATTCACCCTTGTCGTTTTTCGTCATTTCTTCCGGGTAAAGCCAGTGGCCCTTGGCATCCCTGTACGCCGCGTGGGTCACCATGCCTTGCGTAAACAGGCGCAGGAATGGCTCCTCGAATCTGAAATAGCCGCATTTCTTCATGGCGCGCGTCCAGAACCGGGCGTACAGCAGGTGCAGGATGGCGTGCTCGATCCCGCCAATGTACTGGTCCACCGGCATCCAGTATTCCGCCGTCGCCTTGTCAAACGCCTTGTCCTCGTTGCGTGGATCGGTAAAGCGGGCGAAGTACCAGCTGGAGTCAATGAATGTATCGAAGGTATCCGTTTCCCGCTGGGCCTTGCCCTTGCAGGTGGGGCAGTCCACATGCTTCCACGTGGGGTGCCGCTCCAGCGGGTTGCCAGGCTTGTCGAACGTCACATCCTCGGGCAGCGTCACGGGCAGCTGGTTGTCCGGCACCGGCACCACGCCGCATTTTTCGCAGTGGATAATCGGGATCGGGCAGCCCCAGTACCGCTGGCGGGAAATACCCCAGTCGCGCAGGCGCCAGTTGACGCGGCGTTTGCCCACGCCCAGGGCCTCCAGCTTGTCGATGTATTTCGTGATCGCCTGGTCGGACGTAAGACCGTCGTACTCCTTGCCCGAATTGATGAGCGTACCCTTCAGCGGATAGGGCTTGCCTTCCTCCACGCCCGGACCGGTGATCACGGGACGGATCGACAGACCGTATTTTTGGGCGAAGGCAAAGTCGCGCTCGTCATGGGCCGGGGCAGACTTGATCGCGCCGGTGCCATAGGTATAGATAACGAAGTTGCCGATATAGACCGGCAGGCGTTCCTGCGTCAGGGGATGGATGACCACCCAGGGCGTTATATAGCCTTTCTTCTCGGCCTTCTCGATGGCTTCTTCACTGGTGCCGAGAGCCTGGCATTCCTCGATGAATTTCTTTGCGCCAGCGTCAGTTTCCGCCAGTTTGTAAGAGAGCGGATGTTCAGGGGCCAACACGGCAAAAGTCGTGCCCATCAGGGTGTCCGCACGGGTCGTGTAGACCTGCAGTTTTTCATCGGAGGCGAGACTGGGGCCTTCAATTTTGAAGAAAAACTCCACGCCTTCGCTGCGGCCGATCCAGTTTTCCTGCATCAGGCGGACTTTTTCCGGCCACTTGTCCAGGGTTTTCAGGCCATCCAGCAGTTCTTCGGCGAAATCCGTGATTTTCAAAAACCACTGGGATAGCTGGCGCTTTTCCACGGGCGCGCCGGTGCGCCAGCCCTTGCCGTCGATCACCTGTTCGTTGGCCAGCACGGTATGGTCCACGGGGTCCCAGTTCACCCAGCTTTCCTTGCGGTACGCCAGGCCCGCCTTCAGGAAATCCAGGAACATCTTCTGCTGATGCTTGTAGTAACCGGGATGGCATGTGGCGATTTCGCGGGACCAGTCGATGGACAGACCCATGCTCTGCAGGTCTTTTTTCATGGTCGCACTGTTTTCGTACGTCCAGCCGGCGGGGTGCAGCCCCCGCTCCAGCGCTGCATTCTCGGCCGGCAGACCAAACGCGTCCCAGCCCATGGGGTGCAGCACGTTGTACCCCTGCGCGCGCCTGAAACGGGCGATCACGTCCGCGATGGTATAGTTGCGCGCATGGCCCATGTGGATGTGGCCGGACGGGTACGGGAACATTTCCAGCAGATAATACTTGGGCTTTTTGCTGTCAGGCGTGGCTTTGAAA
>JALYJY010000084.1 GCA_030775045.1 Pseudomonadota bacterium
GGGCACAACCTTGCGGTCGTCCACCTTGACCGGACCAGCCGGCATCTTTTCCAGGCACTGGCGGATGATGCGGTTGGACTGGCGCATTTCCTCGATCCGCACCAGATAGCGGGCATAGCAGTCCCCTGTCAGGCCCACGGGAACGTCAAAGTCCAGCTGGTCATACACCTCGTACGGCTGGGCCTTGCGCAGGTCCCATGCCACATTGCTGGCGCGCAGCATAGGGCCGCTGAAGCCCCACGCCATGGCGTCCTCTTTCGGCACAATCCCGATATCCACCGTACGCTGCTTGAACACACGGTTTCCGGTCAGAAGCTCTTCCAGCTCGCCCACGAATTTCGGGAACTGCTCTGTAAAGGCATGGATATCGTCGGTCAGGCCTGCCGGCAGATCCCAGGCGACGCCGCCTGGGCGGAAGTAGTTGGCGTGGAACCGGGCGCCGCTGGTGCGCTCATAGAATTCCAGAAGCTTTTCCCGCTGCTCGAACCCCCACCACACGGGCGTCATGGCGCCCACGTCCAGGGCAAAAGTGGTGATGTTCAGTATATGGTTCAGGATGCGCGTGATCTCGGAAAACATCACGCGGATGTATTGCGCCCGGGGCGGCACCGTGATGCCCAGAAGCTTTTCCACTGCCAGGACAAACGGATGCTCCTGGCTCATGGGGGAGACATAGTCCAGCCGGTCGAAATACGGCAGGGCCTGCATGTACGTCTTGTACTCGATCAGCTTTTCCGTACCCCGGTGCAGCAGGCCGATGTGTGGATCCGCGCGGGTGACCGTCTCGCCGTCCAGCTCCAGCACCAGGCGCAGGACCCCGTGGGCGGCAGGATGCTGGGGCCCGAAGTTCACGGTAAAGGGACTCTCGGCCCCCGGGACGGTGGTCAGTTCAACGGTCTGTGTGGTCTTCGACATGCGATCTGCGCTTTCGCTTCAGGATGCCCGGAAAGAAGGAGAAACCTACCCCTGCCCGGCCAGTTCAGCCAGAGCCTTTTTCATGAATTCTTCTGATTTTTCCCGGATCTCGTCCAGGGTCACCGGGACGTTCCTGTCTGCCATGTCCTTCTGCAGGATGGCCCACAGATCCTCGATCCCCTCTTTCTGCATGTCCCGGGCCATAACATCGCGGACCCAGGCCTCGATGTCCGCCGGTGGGAGATTCATGCGGCCGGCAGCCCACCAGGACAGCATGCGGGCACAGCGGGAATGGACCCTGAACCGCAGCTCGGCATCCCGGGCGAAAGCCTTCTCAAAGGATTTTTCCCGGTCATCAAACATTCCCATGGCCTTTCTCCGCCTTCCGTGGTGATCTGTGCCGGTTCAACAGCTAGCGCTACAGGACCATGAATGCAACAGCCGACTGACGCCGGAGAAAGAATCCACCACCTTCTGGGTATTATGGCCAGACTGCGCACTCCCGGAACAGGCTGTCCCTGGGATCTGGAACAGGATTTCAGCACTATTGCCCCCTATACCCTGGAAGAGGCGTATGAGGTCGTCGACGCCATCGACAGGAACAGCCCGGAGGATCTGCGGGAGGAACTGGGCGACCTGCTGTTCCAGGTGGTTTTTCACGCCCGCATGGCCGAGGAAAAGGGCTGGTTTTCCTTTGCGGATGTGGCGCAGGCCATTACCGACAAGCTGGTCCGCCGCCACCCGGGAATTTTCGGCCAGGACCAGGTCACGACCTCAGAGGAACAAAAGGAAAAATGGGAAGAGCAGAAGGCCGCGGAAAAAGCCCGCAAGGGCGGCTCCGGAAAAACCCTGGACGGGGTTCCCCTGGCACTGCCGGCCCTGACCCGGGCGGTCAAGCTTCAGGAAAAATCAGCCCGCGTGGGGTTTGAATGGCGGGACATCAGCGGCATCTTCGCAAAACTGGACGAAGAAATCGCCGAGCTGAAGGAGGAGGTCCGCAAGGACGCTCCCCCGCCCGACGCCCTGTCGGAAGAGATCGGCGACATCCTGTTCGTAGTCAGCAATATCGCCCGGAACCTGAAGGTTGACCCTGAAACGGCCCTGCGCCGGGCGGGACAGAAGTTCGAGCGCCGCTTCGGCCGCGTCGAGGAGCTTCTGGCCGCACAGGGAAAAACACCCGGGGACAGCACCCTGGAAGCCATGGAAACCCTGTGGCAGCAGGTAAAGGCAGAAGAAAGGGTGTAAAGTCAGACCGTTCCGGCCCCTGAACGACCAGAGCAGAGCTCAAAAAGCCGGGACCGGGCCGGCGGCAGGGGAATATCCCGGCTGGCCAGGGCGTGGCGTTCCAGGAAATACCCGGTCAGCTCCAGCCCCTGGATGATATCTGCCCTGTCCAGCTCCGCGCGCCCCCCCAGAAAACCGGGCAGCGGCAGAAGGCGGCCCTGCCAGGCCTCTCCCGCAGACCGGCTGACGGCCCGTCCCGTCCTGGGACTGACCCAGGCCAGGTCATCCTTCTGCCCGGTCAGGGCACAGCGCTCCAGATCCAGGCCAAACCCCATCTCGCGCAGCAGGGCCATTTCCCACAGGATACAGGCCGCATCCCAAGCCTGCCCCTCCAGCGCGGAAAACAGGGCCAGCAGGCCATCGAAAACCGCCGGATGGGGTTCCCGCTCGGGCATCCCCACATCGACCAGGCTGCAGGCTGAAACCACAGCCGCAAGGCGCAGGGAATCTGCCAGAAAGCCCGCCGCGTAGTGGCGGACAGGCTCCAGGGCCCACGTTCCCAGGCTGTCAGCCCCCCTGCCCCGCCAGACAACCCGGACCTCTGTTCCGGTTTCCAGATCCGCCTGGCGCCGCGCCGACTGGCCCCCGTGGACCAGCCCGGCATGACGGCCATGCTCCCGGGTCATCAGGACAACGACAGCCGCGCTCTCACCGTGGGGACGGGCGGACAGCACGATGCCCTGATCGGTCCATTCCATGGGTTATTCCTGCGCGTTGAAATCGAGGCCCCAGGCGACGTACCAAGCAGACTTCTCCATCCAGTCCTTCCGGACCTTGACGTGCAGGGCCAGATGGACAGGCCGCTCCAGGATCTGTTCCAGCTCCTTGCGGGCCGCGATGCCGATGGCCTTGATGCGCTGCCCGCCCTGGCCCAGCACGATGGCCCTGTGGTTGTCGCGGGTGACGCAGATAATCTGGCCGATGCGGACAGAGCCGTTATCCTGCTCCTCCCAGGTTTCGGTCTCGACCATCATGGCATAGGGCAGTTCCTCATGCAGCTGCAGGAACAGCTTTTCCCGGGTCACCTCAGCGGCCAGCAGGCGCATGGGCATGTCCGAGATCTGGTCTTCCGGAAACAGCCAAGGACCCGGCCGCATCCGTTGCGCCAGATACTGTTTCAGCTGACCAATCCCGTCACCGGTCAGGGCCGAGATCATCAGGGTATCCGTGAACAGGCCGGTACGGTTCAGGGCGGCCGTCAGCTCCAGCAGCCGGCCCTTGGGCACCAGGTCGATCTTGTTCAGCACCAGGACGGCCTTGCGCCCGGCCTTCTCCAGCCGCTCCAGCAGCGGCTGTGCATCGGCCACCGCATTCTTCTGCGAAGCATCCACCAGAAGCATCGTCTGGTCCGCATCGGCGGCTCCCTGCCAGGCGGCGGAGACCATGGCCCGGTCCAGGCGGCGGCGGGGCCGGAAAATCCCGGGCGTATCCACCAGGATGATCTGGCTGCCACCCTCGATCAGGATTCCCAGAACCCGCGACCGTGTTGTCTGGGGCTTGGGCGAGACAATGGAAACCTTGTTTCCTACAAGGGCATTCAGCAGGGTGGACTTGCCGGCGTTGGGAGCGCCCAGAATGGCCACAAAGCCGCACTTCTGTTCCACACCTTCCGTCATGACTGTCCGGACTCCAGCTGTTCAAACAGGGCCCGGGCCGCAAGCTTCTCCGCATCCCGGCGGGATGTGCCGCTGCCTGTGGCCGAGGGGCCACCGGTTACACTCGCCCGGATATCAAAGACAGGTGCATGGTCAGGCCCGGTCCGTCCGACAATTTCATAGACCGGAAGGGGCATGCCCCGGGCCAGCAGCCATTCCTGGAGCTGCGTCTTGGGATCCACGGGCGGGGCTGACGCCTGGGACACCAGCGGCTCCCACCAGGTGCGGATGAACCGGCGCACCACGTCCAGCCCGCCATCCAGGTACAGGGCACCGATCACAGCCTCGCACGCATCGCCAGGGACCGAGCGGTTGACCTGCCCTTCCCCTTTTCCTGAATCCGCCAGCCGCAGCCAAGACAGCAGCCCGATGGCCCGGGCCACATGATCTAGGGACTCCCGGCGGACAAGGGCCGCGTGGCGCTTTGCAATATCGCCCTCCTTCTCACCGGGAAAGCGCTCCAGAAGCCATTCGGCCATGACCAGGCCCAGAACCCGGTCACCCAGGAACTCCAGACGCTCGTATGTATTGGCCTCGCCGGACGGGGCGGGTTTCTGGCCGGACAGACCGGGATGGGTCAGGGCGGCCTGCAACAGGTCAGGGCGGGAGAAACTGTGCCCCAGAACCTTGCCGAATTCCCTGATATCACCGGTCACGGGATCAGCCAACAGGCCTGAAAAGGCGGCTGAAACGCAGGGACCAGGGCCACTTCCACAGTTCCCAGAAGTGTGTGCCATCGCCCAGGGAGAAAAAGATCAGGTCGGCCCGGCCCACCAGGTTCACGCTAGGCACAAACCCGACACCGCGGTCAGAGACAAAGCCCTGCCGGGAAGGGCTGTTCCAGGTTTCATCGTTCTGGACCTGATACGGGACCAGGACGCGGCTGTCGGTGGAATTGTCGCGGTTGTCACCCATCATGAAGTAATGGCCAGGGGGAACCGTATAGACCGGCGTGTTATCCAGGGGCGCATTGTCAGACCGTTCCCAGATCCTGTGGCTGACGCCCCCGGGCAGGGTCTCGGTATACTCTGTCACTTCCATGGTTCCGGTGGCGCCGGGAATAGTCCTCGTGGCTTCTTTCTGGCGGGTTACAGGGGTAAAATTGATATGCAGCACCCCGTCCACAACCTGGATCCTGTCGCCCGGAAGGCCGATCACGCGCTTGATATAGTCCGTCCGGCCGTCAGAGGGCAGCTTGAACACAGCCACATCACCCCGTTTCGGGGAGCTGGCCATGATCCGGTTCTCGATCAGGGGAATACCGGCAGGCAGGCTGTAGCGGCTGTACCCATAGGAGAATTTGGAGACAAACAGATAGTCCCCGGTCAGAAGCGTGGGGAACATGGAACCGGAAGGGATGCTGAATGGCTCGTACGCAAATGTCCGGATCAGCAGGGCCAGCAGGACAGCAAGCACGATGGTCCTGACCGTGTCATAGAAGCTGCTGTGTCCGCTGGTCTTTTTCAGGGCTGCACGGGCCCGGGCCTCTTCCTGGGGCGACAGGGGTTCCCCCGGTCCTTTCGGCGATACTGTATTCATTCGGACATTTTCCCGGTCATGGATGAGATGATCACAACAGCCTGGGCCACAGGAAATTCATCTGTCAGAGTCAGGCTGACGACAGGCACCATAGGCTGTGGCACCAGTTCCTGCAACCGTTTCTTTGCCTGGCCGGACAGGACCAGGGTCGGCTGTCCCGACGGCAGGTTGACCACGCCGATATCCTTCCAGCCCACCCCCTGCCCCAGTCCTGTCCCCAGGGCCTTGGCGCAGGCCTCCTTGGCCGCATAGCGCCGGGCATAGGTGGCGGCCCGGCTGTTGTTGCCGGAAGCGGGGCGCCGGTCAGCCTTCTGCCGCTCGGCCTCAGTGAACACCCGGCGGACAAAACGGTCGCCGAACCGCTCCAGGGTCCTGGCGATCCGGCGGATATCAACAAGGTCCGAGCCCACGCCCACAATCACGGATCAGGCAGCTTTCGCCAGCTGCTCAGCCGCAAAGTCCCAGTTCACCAGGCTGTCCAGGAAGGCCTTCAGGAAATCGCCGCGGCGGTTCTGGTAGTCCAGATAATAGGCGTGCTCCCACACGTCGCAGACGATCAGGGCCTGCCGCCCATGGGCCACCGGCGTATGGGCATTGGGGGTCTTGGTAACCTTCAGCTTTCCGTTATCCACTTCCAGCCAGGCCCAGCCGCTGCCGAACTGGGTCAGGCCGGCCTGGGTAAACGCCTCACGGAACGCATCCACACTGCCAAAATCCGCGACGATCTTCTTTTCCAGCGCACCCGGCATGGCCCCGCCACCGCCCTTTTTCATGCTTTTCCAGAAAAAGTCGTGGTTCCACACCTGGGCAGCGTTATTGAAAATCCCCTGCCGGGCCGGATCATCGTGGGTGGCCTTGATAACCTCTTCCAGGCTTTTCCCTGCCAGGGGGGTATCCTTGACCAGATTGTTCAGGTTGGTCACATAGGTCTGGTGGTGCTTTCCATAATGGAAATCCATGGTCTTTGCCGAAATCACCGGCTCGAGGGCATCACGGGCATAGGGCAGCGGGGCCAATTCAAAAGCCATGGCGGAATCCTTTCTTTTCTTTTTGCGGTTTCTGTCCGGATGGAACCATACACAGGGCCCGCAGGGCATTCAATGCCTCTTGCGGCTGGGCCTGAAACGATGAACAGGGGTATAAAATCCTTTTTTTATCTACAAAAGGCTTGTTTTCCTTTATATATGTCGGGCCGCTTTCGGGCGGCTTGCCACGCCGCAGCCTTGGTGGAGGCCGGTACGTTTATATTGTGAAAAGGACGGCAAAAAATCCTCCTCCGGCGGCAGGACAAGGGACTTTTTTACCTCTCCCCCTGAGATGAGGTCGCGAACGCAGTGAGCGGGTGAGGGGTCGCAGGAAGACCTTCGTCCATATCCCTCACCCGACACACTTCCGCCTTGCTTTGGTATGTCGACCCCTACCTCAGGGGGAGAGGTAAAAGGAGCCCCAAAACTACCCTTCTGAAAAAAGGTCTCCGGTTGACATCCGGAAAAACTGTCAATTTTGGAAATTTTAAGCCCAGAAACCAGTAATAGTGCGGGCTTCAGGGTTTACAGGCTGTCAACCGGATGTCAACCCGGTGCAACCTTGGGAGGATAGTGACACGAAGCCGTAGCCGATACAGGAAAGAACTTGCTGAAAGTAATTTGATTTAATACCAAATGGACGTTGTGAAATAATAAAGTAACTGCAGATGGCTGAAACAGAAAAAACAAAACCAGGGGATGAAAAGACGGCAAAGCGTGATGAATTCAACCTTCTTGTCGTTATCCGGAAAAAAGCCGAAAGCCTTATCCACACAGATGCCAGGCATCAGGCACTGGCGGCACACCGCGCAACAGAACTTGAAAACAGTCTTCTGCTCTGGCTTCTCTTCGTCTGGCGTCATTATCCGGAACAGGCCCAGGACCTGAGCCCCTTTCATGCAAGGGGCATAAAGGATCTGAATACACAGGACAGGGAAGCTCTTGTTCTCACAGTGACGGGATACAATACAAAAATTACCGAAGCACAATCTTTTGAGCCTGGAAAAGTTGTAAAATCCTGCGAACAGATTCTGGATAATATATTCCTTGTATCGGATATCCTGACCAATCAGAACAGGCCGCCGCAGGATCTGAAAAATGCCAGAAAATTTCTGGCCGGAGCCTACCTTCTGCTTTACATCCATATGCAGGTCGCCCGTGGCGAAACACTGCGCCAGTCACAGCTGGGGGTACCTGCCACTGCAGCCGCCATGGCAGAAACAGGATCTCCCATAGCCGCACTGGGCAGAACAACTCCTCCCCCGGGGAAAGAACTGACAGGGCAACAGCTGTATACACCATCTCCCTCTGCCCCGGCATCGGGTTTGCCCCCTGCTGCTGCAATCTCCAGAAAACCTTTACCCCCTGTCGCTGGGCGAATACCAGCCATACCGGGTCCGGAAAAACAGGGAAATCCGGGAGACCCACCCTCCGTCCCCAGGGCTTCCATGCCAGTAGCGGCGAAAACAGGGGCGTCGCCTCGTTCCGGAAGATGGCTTGCGGTACAACAACAACCAGCGCCGGCGCCACGAACAGCACCGCCACCTCCCGCAGCTGAACC